>NZ_VZQO01000004.1:0-244940 GCF_014397665.1 Paraburkholderia sp. UCT2 | reverse complement strand
CAGGGCTGGCTGTATGTGGCTTTCGTGATCGATGTGTTCGCTCGCCGTATCGTCGGCTGGCGAGTCAGCAGCTCGATGACCACGGACTTCGTTCTGGATGCACTTGAACAGGCGCTTTACGCGCGGCGCCCGGGCGACGACGGAACCTTGATACACCATTCGGACAGAGGGTCCCAATACGTCAGCATTCGCTACAGCGAACGGCTGGCCGAAGCGGGCATCGAACCGTCGGTCGGCAGCCGGGGCGACAGCTATGACAACGCCCTGGCTGAAACGATCAACGGTTTGTACAAGGCTGAACTGATTCATCGCCGCACCTGGAAAACGCGGGAATCCGTTGAACTAGCAACGCTGGAGTGGGTGGCCTGGTTCAATCATCATCGATTGATGGAACCCCTCGGCTATATCCCGCCCGCCGAAGCTGAGGCAAACTACTATCGGCAACTTGAAACAGCTGCCGCAGAACCCGCATCAACTTAAACCAACCAGCCTCCACGATTCCCGGGGCGGTTCACTCGCGGCACGCTCCACCTTTCCTGGACCTGAAACATCCGCACCCACACTCTCTCATTGCCATGCCGTGAGCTCCGAGGCATGCCCACACGCCCTCATGACGACTCTTCAAGTGCACTGAGCTCCGCGAGCGTTATCGGCTTTAGTGGGGGCCGCACGCGTTGGAAACCAACCGCAGCAACGGAGCGACATTGCGCAGATGCAAGCAAATTAGCAACGGTGTAGCCGCATTGACGACCCTGACACGGGCCCATGCCCGCGCGCGTGAACGCTTTTAGCTGGTTCGGCCCCGGCTGGCCGAGCTGCGCGGCCAGCCGTACATCGCCAGCGGTTACCTCTTCGCAGCGACAGACAATCGTCTCATCGGGCGGCGTGAAAATCTCCGTACGCGGCCGATAGATCGAATCAAGCAGAGGCCGCATCGCCAGCTCATGTCCGAGCCGCCGATGCAGCGGCGCTGCAAGCTCGCTTGCGCGCTCGACTGAGAGTGCGCCCGAGGAAAGCGCGACGCCGGTAGCAGCAAGTTCACCGCGTGTGCACGCGGCTTTCGCGCCGCCGATGCCGGCGCCGTCGCCTGCGACATAGAGACCAGTCATGCTGGTTTCACCCCACGTATCAACTTCAGGCTCAAAGCAAAGTTGTGCTTCGTTCCATCGATGGCTGCATCCCATCGCCTGAGTGAAGTGGATAGACGGCACGACGCCTTCATGAACCAGAAGAATGTCGGCAGCCACATCGCCCGACAGCCCGTTCTCGGTGCGATAGACAATCTGTTCAAGACGGCCGATACCGAAAGCGCGAAGGCTACTGACGTTTCGAACAATGGGGAACCCCCTCCCGCGCAATCTTGCCGACCACAGTAGCCCCTTAAGGAGATCATGCCAGCCGTCAACCGCACCACGTAGAGTCGGAAGGCCCCGACGGAGGGCGCCGCCGGGAGTCGTGTCAAGCCAACCTGCAATCCGACCGCCGGCGTCGAGCAGCTGGGTCATGTAGAGCAGTGGCAATGGACCACTACCGGCTATCCAGACGGGTTGATCGGGTATCTGGTGAGCGCTCTTATGCAGAATCTGCGCGGCGCCGACTGTCATTACACCCGGAAGCGTCCAACCTGGGAAAGGCATGGGCCGTTCCTGTGCGCCCGTCGCTAGTAACACATGGCGCGCGCAAATACTTTCGGCGCCATCCGCGCGGCTCAAAAAGACAATCCACTCCCCGGAACCGGCGGGTTTCCCTGGGCTAGGCGCTCGCTCGATCTGCCATACACGGGTCTCCGGCAGGTAGTGCGCACCGCATTCGCGAAAGTTCTGTACCACTGCCGCGCCTGCGCTGTACGCAGCGCCTAACCCTTGATGAACACCACGTCGGACGTTTTCTTCGATGGCGCGCCATATCTGACCGCCCGGTGCTGGCTGTTCGTCTACGAGGATCGTGGTCATTCCAAGCCGAGCAGAACGTATTGCGGCACTCATGCCGGCAGGTCCTGCACCGACAATCAGAATATCGAACGTTCGCATCACAAATGCACCTCACCACCAGGAAGATCGCCACCACCGTCGTCTGACTCAGCGATCGCCTCACTGAGATTGCGGCGACCGTGTTGGCGTTGGATGCGCATCCCGTCGCGCACCACCGCCAGACAGGTCTGCGTGGACGCTACACCATCGACGACAGCAAGGCATTCGAAGCACACACCCATCATGCAAAAAGGTCCCCGTGGACTGCCGCTTCGCGGCGTGGTGCGAGCGACGGGGTTGTCCTCGCGCACGAGGACTGCCGCCACGGATTCGCCTCGCTCGGCGTTCACACGCCTGCCGTCGATCGATACCGTGACCACGTCGTCCTCGGCGGGACTAGATAACTTGCGAAACATCAAAGCGCCTATGATGGAAGAACTCGAAGTTTTCTGGCAGTACGCTCCGCGCGAGAGCATCTGCAACTGGTCCAGCATGAACCGCCGCGAGGGTGATGCCGGAATGACAGAGCGCGATCCAAGCACCAGGATACGTTGAAGATTGTGCGTACACAGGATGCCCGTCCGGGGTGATGATGCGCAGACATGCCCAATGCCTAACAAGGCGAGCCATAGCAAGGTCCGGCAAAATTCGTAGGGCTCGCTTTGTCATCTTGGCGGCGGTGAAGGTAGTAGTACCGAGATCCATACCGACTTCCTCATGACTTACACCTATCATTACTGTACCGTCGCGAGTCTGGCGAATGCCGCTAGCGGGGAGGCGCAGAATTGGGTCGAGCCGTTCAGTGACCAGCAGCTGGCCACGCTGGGGACGCAACGGGACGTCGAGCGCCACCATTGCCCCCAAGGCTGTGGAACCCAGCCCGGCCGCAATGATCAACTGTCCCGTTTCGAAACAACGCGGACCTGTCGAGGTTTGCACATGAACACGAAAACTACCGTCAGGACATGGCTCAATCTTCGACACCGTGTGATTGCCAGCTAGAGTGCCGCCACGTAACTCAATGGCTTGCTGCAGCGCCCGCAACAGCTTGAGCGGATTGCAATGGCCATCGGCAACGCCAATTCCAGCCCCCACCACTTCCCGCCCGATCCGTGTTCCAGGCAGCAGCCTTTCTAATACCGATCGATCGATCATGCGCGAACACGGGTCGATTTTCGGGCTTTGCGCATTCCAGCTCGCGAGGAATTCGGCTTCCTCTTCAAAATCCGCTTCACTTAGGCAAAAGCGCAAGCAGCCATCGTTTTCATACTCGACATCAATGCCAGTTTCATCGTGCAGCGCTGTTGCGAAAACGGACCAAAGTGCGACGCTCTCGCGTGACAGCTGCTGGTAGCGGGGCGCGCCATATCCCTTCCCGTATGCGCCGACAAGACCGAAATTCGCTTTCGACGCGCGCGGGTCGCAATCACCCCCGTCGAGCACAAGCGCACGCTTCCCTCGCCCCAGCATCCCGTGCGCCAATGCGCAGCCGACAACACCGCCGCCAACTATGATGACGTCATGGTTTTCGCGTATCAAGCCCGCCTCTTTTCCTGAATGATTTTGGTTAACTCTATGATCGTCACAGCAAGGCGTCAAAGTCGAATTTCAAGTACGAGGTATTCTCAGCGGTTATGGTCCAAAACGTGGGCGCCCCCGGTAGGCGATAGAGCTCCACGAAAAAACCGCGAGCGATTTCTCGAGCAACGCTCGCTCACCAGATTCTTCAACGAGGCGGTAGCCATCGCTGAGCGCACGGGCCGACTCTCAGGCAAACAAACCAGCGCGGACGACACGCTAAACCACGCGTGCCCATGGAATACGAGAATAGAGTGCGACGACTGCTTCCATCACGACAACAATCTCGGCAGCACGGGCGCTCGCAAAAGCCGCAAACCCAGCAACGAGACGCCACACTCCATGATTGGTCCCAACGCATAACTTCATTGCCAAGACGATACGATCAATGGACCGTGTTGCGCGGCCGTAGCTGACCGCGAATTTAGTCAGCCAACGAAACTTCTGTGGCGGCGTTCGGCTGTGGTCGAGACAAACGCCCCAGTTGGGGTTACGCCATCTCGCAGAAAAAAAGCAACTCAATCGAGCAAGGCTTTGGGTGGGCGAGCATCGCGGGAGCATTCGCCAAGCAACGGTGTGCACGCTGAAGAAGGTGACGGGATGTTCGCGCGCTCAACGTAAACCCCTACGATCTCGTGTTCATGCTATCCCAAACACAGGTCAGCATGTAGTAGCGGCAAATGACAACTGAAGCCGACGCGGAATCAAGGCCGTTTTGTAGTGGTCAAAGTTATTTCGGACAGGCAGATAGGTTCTTTCACTGTCGGTTTCGCCTCGTAGGCAACGGGCGACAGATACCCCAAAGTCGAATGCAAGCGTACGGCGTTGTATAATTCGCGCCGACCACACTCGACGCTCGAGTACGTCAGCCGCATGACGTTCGAGAAAAACTGGTTCGCCGCCCAAGAGGGGCGAGCCGCGCAAATCTCTCAGCTATGGGATTCGCCAAACAGGGGCAAGGTCATGATTCAATCAGCCACTGCCCGGCCGGCGGTCATGTTTGCCAGGTCTGAGCGCCCTCAATCCGTCTCTTCTCGCGAACGCTTCGTCTTCATGCCCGCATAAGGCATCCCGCACTATTTGGTGCACTCATCAGTACGATGATCAATCTCAGCGTTCTGCTAGGTTTGCTTTGTCGCCGACTCACCGAATATCTCCGTCCACGCCTCTTCCGCAACCTGTTTAGCGCATCGTTCATACTCCTGAACACGCTCGATGTTTTTCGCCAATCTCGCATGACAGAAATGAAAATACTCGGGAATATCGGGCTTGAACCGCCTGATATCTAAGCGACAGCTCATGTCGATGACAGATAGGGGATGTACCAAGGAAATCCCCAGTCCCGCCGAGACGAATTCACACAGAGTGGGCGTAGTTTCGCTTTCTAACACGACGTTGAGGTCGACGCCGTAGGAACGGATAGCGTCATTGAAAGCACTGGTCGTCCGGTTATCTGCCGCATATCCGATAAAAGGGATTCCCTCAATATGCTCGGGGGTGATAAATTCAAGTTGGCTCAGCGGGTGTCCTTTTGGCATGATGCAAACTAACGGGCTCTCCATGATCGGCGTCACCACCGAATTTGGGCTGCTCATCAAGCTCGTTGTGAATCCAACGTCCATCTGACGCGTGGCGACGCGATCCGACACAATGTTGGACGCTCGCATATGGATCGTCGGACGAACGTCTGGACACCGAGAGAGGAACATCATCGTCGCCCGCCTGATGAATGATCCGGATAATTCCGGAAGCACTCCGATAGCAAAGTGACTCATGTCCTTCCGCCGGATGATTGCGATCGCCTCTTCAATCTGTCTTAGACCCGCAAATACTCGATCGACTTCGCCGTACAAGCGCATGCCTTGTGCCGTCGCAGTTAGTCGGCCTTTAACTCGTTCGAACAGTAGAAGACCTGTCTCCTCCTCAAGGTGGACTAGCAGTTTGCTCACGGCAGGTTGGGTCACGTGAAGAACCTCGGCCGCTCGACTCACCGTGCCTTGCTCGATGAGAGCTTTAAATGCCTCTATCTGCCGTAGTTGAAGTTGTCTTTTCATATGCCGCTGCTTTTTCTAATGTCATTCCTAGACTAGGAAAATGCTGATTAATGTGCCGCCCGTTCGGCATGCAGAAGTTCTGACGGTCGCAGCGTTTACCCAGCACCGCTGAGCGTCCCTGCTAGCAGTCACTTCCATATGCAACCCATTTTCAGCTCCTTGGATGCCGGGTAGACAATGCAACTCGCTCGCTGTATGCAACGGTAGCCACAGCTTGCGGACGATCCTCAACAAGCGGAGACATTTTTGTCATTTCTTACATCGATGACCGATGAATTTCCGGACTACGCGGGCTACAAAAATACCGTTCTTAAACGAACTGGATCTCCGACAAGCTTTCCGTCAAACCACGCATGTCGCCTCGTCTGGCGTCCGAAATGGCCCCGACCACAATGTTCTGCTGCTCGGGAGTGGCAACGAAACGCGTGGCCTGTCGAAACTTATCCTCGAGTTTATCCCACGGAAGACCGTTATCCTTCGGGAAGGTTACAGGTGAAACAAAGCGCTGATCCCCGCATGTGACCGTGACACGGGCCGGCAGCATGCCGCTTTCCGCATAGATCTTGTCCAGCTCCGGACTTAGCGAAAGTTCCACCTTGTGTGAAAGCGCAGTGACAGAGGGATTGTTTAGGACATCGCCAGTCAGTGGCAACAGAGCCTCGTGACCGTAGTGCGCGACCAACGCGAGACAGTATGGATGACTATACTGAACATCCATTATATCTCGAGGTTCTTTCCAGTTCGAAATGCGTAAGGCCGGCCCGTATGTTTCGACCTCAATCCTGTCGATATTTCGACTCACTAACCGATGTTCATTGATCAGCTCGATTAATGCATCAAGCGCACCGTGTAGATGCCTGCAACAGCAATACGGCTTAAAGCCCGTCGTGCGAATGTACTGGTAAGAACCGAGGTCTAGATCGTTCGGAAAATTGTAGTAACGCGTTGCGTCCAAGATATTGCGGGCGCCGTGAAATCCGTTCTGCGCTGATGCAAGCGACTCCAAGCCGGTCACGACAGCCCACGTGATGCCTTCCTTGACATGGTTTGGCTCGGGATGCGGTTTTCGGGGAGCGGGAGCGCTCGCCAACGACTGATTGGGTGCACTTTCCCCAGCAATCGCCAAAGCGTGTTCAATCACCTCGCGGGAGGACCGGCGAAGCGCCGCAGCCGTTGCGACGACCGCATAAGGCGCCCACGTACCACTACTTCCGTAGGCGCGCGCAGCGCTAATCGCTGTACCCACTTCATAACCGATGACAATCGCATTTAATAGCTCTCCCAAGGTAGCTTTCGTCTCTTTGGCAACGGCAATGGCTGTTGGAATGACGGCGGCTCCAGGATGGCCCCGAGATGCCGGCGTGTCATCGTCGAGGTCTAGCGCAGAACCGGCGGCACTGTTTGCCCAAGCAGCTCCAATGACGGAACTGGTCTCTCCCGTGAACCAAATAGGAATGTCGCCAGGAGGTCGCGTTTCGTGAGCCGTCTTTCGGATCGCAAGGGCCGCCGCCTGCCCAACTCCAGCGCCAACAGCACTGAGCAGATCCAGGATACATTTGAGCGCAAATTCCAGAGACTCTTCTGGAGCTCGATTTTCCCGCGCCTCCACGATATAAGCGGAAAATTTTCGGACGATCCCGCCTTGGGGATAACGCTCGTCCTCGATTACATTAGTCGTCATGGTGCCTCGATAACATCAATTGAACATTTCGAACTTGATAGTTGGCTGAAAGTGACACTTTAATGCGCAACACCGCGATGTCCACCCACGATCCCGTTTTGCTGTCGGCCTGCCATAATCGACGCAGCCGGGCACTCTTCAAACATCAAGCCGTCGGCCGTGAGAAAAAAGCCGTACACAAGGGCCAACTACCCTCGTGTACCCGGACGGAGCCGCCCATAACGGGACAATGTCGGTTCGTGCCGTCAGGCCACTTCTACGTCGTCGAACTGTTGATGCGTTCATGGGCGACGGACACCGTACCGAAGTGCTTAATGCATAGCCGCTGCAGCAGAAGATCCGAACGTGCCGCGATCGCGTCTCTTCGGACTAATCCGCCTTTCGATCATGAATATAACTCTGCTGATAAGAAAGTTCATGCTGAGATATATGCAGCCAGCTATCAAAAATACCTCTAGGGGGCGGTAGCTTTCAGAGATGATTTGCTTAGCCACTCCTGTCACTTCGACTATGGTGATTGTCGACGCAAGTGACGTTGACTTGATCATAATCATAAGTTCACTTCCATAAGCTGGGAGCGCTTGTCGCATTGCAATCGGGAAGACAATTCTGCGGAATAAAAGGACGCTCGACATGCCAATTGACCGCGCCGCTTCAATTTGTCCCCATGGTACTGACTGAACACCACCACGAATGATTTCGCTGGTGTATGCCGCAGTGTTCAGCGACAGAGCTAAAATCGCACAAAACCACGCATCGCGAAATAGCGCCCACAGGCCGAGGTGTTCCAAGACAATTCTAAACTGCCCCGATCCGTAATAAATCAGGAACATTTGCACCAGAAGCGGCGTGGACCGCACTACATATACGTAACCATACCCGAGAGAAGCCAAAATTCTACTGTGTGAAAGCCGAGCCAATGCAACTGGGACCGCAAGCAGGAAACCAACAAAAAGCGACACGGAAGCCAATGCGACGGTCGCAGGAACCGCCGCAAGAAGCTTGGGAAACGACTCATATATCAGCTGAAAATCCATCACCGACTCCTTACGCCGCGGTTAGCCCACTTCTCTGCTCTCAGAAATCCCTGGTTAGAAATCGAAGAAAGCAAAAGGAAAATCACGAAGGCGACCAGATAAAACGTAAACGGTTCTTTGAAAGATCCAGCTCCGATGGCAGCTGTGCGCATGATTTCAACCAACCCAACAACGGAAATGAGCGAGGTATCCTTTAACGCCAGTTGCCAGACATTCCCCAGACCGGGCAAGGCGAATCTCGCGGCCTGTGGGATAAGAATCCGACGAAGTAGCACTGCCCGCTCCAATCCCATTGCCACTGCCGCTTCAATTTGTCCTGTTGGAATGGCTATGACCGCGGCCCGTATGACCTCTGTCGCATAGGCGCCGGCACTGATGCCGATGCAGAGCACACCGACTGCAAACACGGGCAGTTCTATATAACCTTCGAAGCCGAAAACAGCGTTCGCGACATAGCGGAGCAACGTATCCCCACCAAAGAACACCAGAAAAATTATCAGCAACTCGGGAATTCCGCGTACGACCGTCGTATAGACGTCAGCTAGAAAACGCAGCAAACTGAAGCGAGAGAGTTTTGCCGCGGCAAAAACCGAGCCGAGCAAAATGCCGACGGGAAATGAACACACCGCGACGGCGACGGTCATAAGGGTGCCACGCGCAAATTCATCAACCCACGCTGTGCTTCCCCATGCGAGCACTGAAATATTCACTTTCATTCCCCATCAAATTGAGTTCGGCTATGCATAAACGACCGTATTCACTTACCTATTCCTTCGGCGAATTGTCGAAGCCGAACCACTTGATGGCAAGTCTGCGCAGGCTGCCATCCGAAATTGCTTCCCCGATCGCCTTGTCGAACATCGCACGTAGTTGATCGTCATTTTTGCGAAATCCAGCGGCCACTCGGCTGCCGAACGGCCCGTTCGTCATACTAGGGCCAAATGTCCGCAGGTTCTTGCCGTCGGGCTTGTCCATCAACGGCTTGAGGAAATTGAACGAAACCATTCCCGCATCAATTCTCCCCGCCGTCAAGTCGAGCATCATGTTATCCGTGGTGTCATATGTCGAAACTCTCACGGTCGGCATGAACTTCTTCATGAATGTCTCGAAGTTGCTGCCCACCTGTACCCCAACGGTTTTTCCCTTTAGAGCGGAGGTGATTTTTTTTATCGCTGACTCCTCATCAGCATCAAATTTGTCCAAATTCAGATTTGATGGCGATATTTTGAGGGCGGTTAGATCGCTCGCCGATGTGGTGACGAAAACCATCGGAGTGGTTACGTACGGCCTGGAAAATGAGATAACCTTTTCTCGGGCGGGTGTGATCCCTATTGCAGCCATAATTGAATCGAACCGACCGGACAAGAGAGAGGGAATTAGGCTGTCATAGGCCTGATCGACGATTTCGCACTGCAATCCCATCCGTCGGCACAAGTCGCTAGCTACATCGATCTCAAAGCCAACCATCTTGCCGCTCTTGTCCTTGAAGGCATACGGAGCATACGAAGCTTCGGTACCAATCGTGATTCTCTTGTACTCCTTGGCCATAACAGGGTCGCAGAGCATCAATGCAGCAGACAGCATTCCAATAAGCGCGCCGATTTTCAGGAACTTCATGAGCATCTCCTGGACTATGTCCTATCTTCTTCGTTTTACGATTCTCGGAATTTCAATATCGCGTTTTAAGTCTGTCAAAGTACACGCGAGAGAAATTCACGACATCTCGGCGATGCTGGATTTTTGAAAACCTCTTCTGGCGTCCCTTCTTCCTCAATGCGTCCCCTTTCAAGAAAGATCATCTTGTTGGAGACATCACGAGCAAAACCCATCTCATGAGTCACGACTATCATAGTGCGCCCCTCTTCCGCCAACTTCCTGATGACTTTCAGCACTTCTCCCACTAATTCGGGATCGAGTGCGGAGGTCGGCTCGTCGAAAAGGAGCGCAGCCGGTTGCATCGCGAGCGCACGCGCGATGCTTACTCGTTGCTGCTGCCCACCAGACAACTCGGATGGGTAACACGCGTGCTTGTCCGCAACGCCAACTTTCCCAAGGAAATCCATTGCCCTATCGCGCGCTTCGTTCTTTGGCAGCTTCAGCACATGGACTGGCCCTTCCATCACATTTTGCAGCACGGTCATATGGGACCACAAATTGAAGCCCTGGAAGACCATACCGAGTTGCGTGCGCATCTGGTCAACTTTCTTGCGATCCATCCCGACGACGCGACCGGTTGCGTCGGTTTCCACGCTGATCTCGCGCTGCCCCACCGCGATGCGGCCTCTGGTAGGGACCTCAAGGAGATTCATGCATCGCAAAAACGTACTTTTTCCCGACCCAGAACTACCAATTAACGAGATCACGTCGCCCCGCTCAGCCTGAAGCGAGACCCCTTTGAGCACTTCGTGAACGCCGTAACTTTTGTAGATGCCATCGGCTACGAGAGCCGGTGTTTTATGGCCCACCATGCCGATCGTGGCCCCGCCCGCCTCTGGGGTCATTGACAAGGCGTAACTCGCAGATTGGTACGCCGATCGAAGTGCATTAGCCACCTTCATCTCATCTCCTCATGACTGAACATCTCAGGTTTGACATTTACGTCAACCTGAGAAGGATTATCGTTATAGATATTAATTAAACGTTGTACTGCCTTGCGCTGTCGGACCTGCAATGAACGCGATGGAAGCGCCAGGTACACTCGACGGACGAAAAATGGCGGCCGGCCGGTCGTTCGCTCGATTTACGCCCGTCTCAGCGCCCAGCGATTGCGGATAAGCTCAGAATACGTATGCCCAAATTGGGTGTCAAAGTCGAGTTGAGACACGATGGTATTCCTCCGGGTTATACCTTCCTTGCGTTACATCGGGCACGTTTGCGGGTCGCACGAGCGCATGTTGAGGTTGCGCCCCAGACTTCGGTCGCGTGCCCGTTCTGGATTTGGCACAATTTGCACCGCATACGCAATGCGAGCATTCTGATGTCAAGGAGACCGCCGCACCCCTCCGAAAATGGCCGTCTCCAGGCGCCAACACATCACAGAACCTTCCGTGATCGAGCCCCTTTTACTCTTCGATCCAATTTAACGATCGCTTGAGGGTCGAAATTGTTCCAAGGTTTTCGTTTGCCTTCGGCCGATCGGCAGGGCGCCCGCAATTTGACTACCAATGTCATAAGCGACCAATGATCTCTTGACGGGCGAGGTAGGCGCTGGCTTGCCTCGGGCTGCCAGCGATGCGGGGCAATAATGCGGCGATGGGCTGGCCCTCGTGGGCAGGCGCGTGAGGATGTCCTTGAGATTGCGTGCGGGTCTTGCCTATTGAGTTGCGCGAAGCGTAGTAAGCCACCGGCCGATACGCGCGTCTTCGCCGGCGGTAAAGCGCACGAAGCTCGCACGGCTGTAGCCGAGGCGGCATACCATTTGCCCCCGATATGTCCCTCTAACGTAAATACACCCGGTGCGTAGTCGAGTTTCTCCCGGATGTCCTCGCCGATTCGCACGCATTTCATCACCGAAACGATGATGAGGCTAACCTCAATCCTTGAAGTTATCCCCCCCAAAAATCATATTATTAGAGCTTCTTAGGCATTCGGCACGCGCATACTATTTTCGAACGAAGTACTCATACAGGCCTTTAACGGCTCCAGGTCAGCTTTTGAGCGCAGTTCTTCAACCGCGGCGAGCAGTTGCTCCTGCTGCGCACCAGTGGCGTGAAACCGCGTCGCCGCAACGTACTTTGCCTTGAGTTCTTCCCACGAGAGGGAGTCACCGGCTTCGCCGCGTGGCTCGGTAACCTCCGATACATACTGACGTCCCCCGCACACGATTGTCACTCGCGCGAGTGTTCTGGCAGGGAATTGTTTATCAATTTCGGCGTCGACCGTTAGCGAGACCTTGTTGGCGAGTGCGCTCGCTCCCTCGTAAGTTAAGCAGTCTATCGTGAGGGGCAAAAGCGACTCTCGTCCCGCGAGGGCGGCGAGGGCCACGCAATAAGGGATGCTGTACTGAACGTCAACAAGGGTAGCTGGGCAGGTCTGATTCGCGATGCGCAGCGCCCCGCCGTACGTCTCGATGTCGATTGCCTCAATCGCCTTCGCATCGAGTTGACATTGCTCGATCAGCTTCAGGGTGGCTTCCAAGGGCGGGTGAACGTGCCGACAGCAGCAATAGAGCTTGTAGTAGGCATTGCAGATATGCAGAGACTCCCCGAGGGGCGATACGTCGGCAAACCTATAGAGCAGACCGCTGTCAAGTATGTTCCGGGGACCGGTGAACCCGCCTTCTGCGAGATCGAGCGCGAGCATCCCGGTCACTACGGACCATGGTATGCCCTCCTTAATGTCGCTGCTCTCCGGTGTTGGGAAGGAGAGCGGTGGCGCGCTCATGAACAACGAATTGGGCGCGCTTTCGCCTGCGATAGCCAACGCATGCTCAACAACACGACACGAGGCACACCTCAAGGCCGCGGCTGTTGCGACAACTGCGTAGGATGACCACGTACCTGTCGTACCGTATGTTGTACGGGCCGCAGCGATCGATACGCCGACTTCATAACCGATGACGATTGACGCAATCAAATCTTCCAGCCCGGCTCCCATTTCAGCCGCAACCGCAAAGGCCACCGGAATGACCGCCGCGCCCGGGTGCCCGCGCGCGCGTCGATGCCCGTCGTCGAGATCTAGCATCGACGCAGCCGCGCTATTCGCCCACGCAGCACCGACGACCGAACTGCCCGTTCCCGTGAACCACATCGGTATATCGCCCGATCCCAGATATTTACATGCTGTCGCGCGAATCGCGACAGCACCTGGCTCGCTAGCCCCTGCCCCCACCGCGCATAAGAGGTCGAGGATGCGTTTTAGCGCAGATTCCCTGGCAACCCCGGACACCCGCCTACCGCGAGCTTCGACGACATAAGATGCAATACGATGAATCGTGCTTTGCTGCAGAGAAAGCTCGTCATCAGGCGGAGTATTGTTCATGACGTTCCAGAATTATGTGACCGACCAAACGTGCGTAACGCACAAATCTATGTTCAAAATGATTGAACCGCGTGCGACCGCCCAGGGATACGATGGAAGCCCTTGGTCGTCGCCACGGATACGACGGACGGGTCGTAACGTCTCCAAGGGGACTCGAAGCTTTGTCAATGAGCATGCGAGTACTTGCCGTGAAAAATCGGAATGCCGCTTTTCGCAAGTAACCCGAACCCGACCACCTCTGGCAACATCTACGCCGATCTGCGACGCCCGACCGTCCTTAATAACAATTGTGCGCTGATGCTACTGCCAATCCACCCGACGCTCACTCGAGTGACGAGACATGTTAGGCGCGTCTCGTCGAAAAATCAAAGTCCGATTTTCAAACGTCAACATTCCAGAAGGTTATAGCGCTGCATTGCTTTCTCCCGAGCATTTAACGAAATGCAGGGTCTATTGGCGAGTACATCGTCTCTGCATAAACGCCAGAAAAAGGCGAGGATATGTCGGTGCACTACGGACGGGATGCCGTTTTTGTCCGGGACCGAAGCCCCTTTCCACGCGCAGCGTACCGAATGATGCACTGATCTCGACGTCCAGCGACGGGAGATCACGAAGCTGCGGACGTTGTTGAAACGATGAAGACAAATGGCTTGGAGCAAAGGTGCGAGGTGAACTGCCTGAGTTGCTCGCTTCCCTAAAGGCAACTCCGCACCCATAACCTCCCAGAATACATCCACGATCAAACCGGACTTTGACACGAGATTTTTGCCTCTCTATTCTGAGCCCCATTAGCTTTGCTTCTCACTGGATAAGACGGAACGTGCCTTTTCTGCCGCAGTTTGATGCAGCCAATAAAAGCCTTTACAAGGACAAACGCTTGTCTTGCAACCGATAGTGTTTTCGCACGTAAGAGCATCGCATTGAGCACCAAAACCCACCACACTCAATGTAGTTTTGCAGATCGATGCTATCTCATATGCGAAGAACGTCTACGTGACGTTTCGTTTGCCCTCTCCTAAAGACGATGGGTTCGGGCTTAGGCTGAGAAATTTAGTACATAACCGCCCAGGTCGTGCACGGCCAGTGGACAATTCCAAGGTAGAAGGTACATGCAAGTGACAATCGTGGGAGCCGGCGCAATCGCTTTGGGTTATGCGGCGTGCCTCATACAGAATGGACATAAACCGAAAGTTTGGTCTCCATCGGGAGCCCGGACTGCAGACTTCGTTGCTGGACTCCCCCTTCACGTGAAGGGAGCGGTCGAGGGAGAGTTCTACTTGGAAGTCTGCGGGAAAGCGGAAGATGTTGGCGACGCCGATGTCATTATTTTGGCATTGCCGGCCTACGGATACCGATTCGTCCTCGACAGCATCATCCCTCATATCCGCGCACACCATAGCGTAATCATCAGCGCTCATCTTTCATTTGCCGCTCTCTACATTTCCCAGCGCCTTGCGGCGCGGGGGCTCGTCATCCCCATAGCAGCTTGGAGCACCACGGTGCTAACGTGCAAGACTCAGTCTGCGAGAGCTATCACGGTAGGCACGATCCGCGCCAAGGTCGACATGGCCGCATTTCCAAGCCGCCACATCCACCGGATTCATACCACTTGCGTTTCACTCTTCGGAGACCGGTTCGCACTGAAGGACGACATGCTGACGCTGACGCTCAGCAACATTAATCCGCAAGATCACATGGGTATTGCGCTAGCCAACTTGACCCGTATTGAGAAAGGCGAAAGCTGGAGCCAAAACTCCAATCTGACACCAACAGTCGGGAGGCTCCTTGAGGCTCTAGACCAAGAGAGACTTACCATCGCGGCAGCATTCGGAAAGTCAGTGAGAACGACCTTTGATCATTGCAGGCTGTCTTTTGGCGTGGTTGGTGACTCACTTTCGGCAATATCGGAGCAACTGGTCCGGCAAGGGAGTGATCCGCTCGGCCCGAGAGACATCGCCACACGCTACGTGCTCGAAGACGTGCCGTTCGGGTTGGTACCGACGCTTCGACTCGCCGAACTGGCTGGGGTGAGAGCACCCTTGCACGAGGGCGGCGTGGTAATTTTCGGCGCTTGTTACGGTCGGGACTTTGTGGCGGACAACGACATTCTTCCCGAGATTGGACCGCTTCAAATCGACACCCTCAAGAGGCTTGTGGTCGACGGTTATGCCGTTCCAACCTAGATGCCATTACATCCGGCGCGGCGCTCGATGGGCCGTCCGAGTCCGACGCCACCGACGCGATAGAAGCAGAAGTACTATGCCGCAAATCCGACTTGGAGTTTATGAGAAACCAAAATGAAGACTAAAACGCTGCTGGTCGCCCTGTGCGCAACGTCCATTCCAGTTGCGGCATTCGCGTACGATGGAAAGGAACTTAATTCGGAGTCGACAGCGCTTACCCGCCATTTGAGTCGAAAACCTCGAGTGGCGAGCTCGTTGGATTTGACATCGATCTGGGTAATGCAATTTGCGCGAAGCTCAAGGTGAAGTGCGTCTGGGTTGAAAACTCGTTCGACGGCATGATTCCCGCGTTGCAGGCCCGCAAGTTCGACGCGATCAATTCGTCAATGTCGCTGACCGAGAAGCGCGCGAAGGCAATCGGTTTCAGCCACAAGATATACGCCAACTTCGAGGCGCTGGTTGTAAGGGGCGGCTCGGCTCTAGTGGCAATGCCCAAATCGCTCAACGAAAAGCATATCGGAGTCTTGCAGGGAAGCACACAGGAAGCCTATGCACGGAAGCATTGGACGAATGGAGTTGACATTGTGCCCTACCCTTCGCAAGACCAGGTATGGAATGACCTCGCGGTCGACGGCTCGATGCGGCACTGGTTTCGGTGCCCGACGGCTGAGTCGGGATTCCTGAATACTGCGCAGGGTCGTGATTTCGGTTTCGCGCGAGGTCCGGCCATCCACGACGCCGTCATCTTCGGTCCCGGCGTCAGCATCGGTGTGAGAAAGCGTGACCGAGCCCTGCTCGAAGCAATCAACGGTGCGATCGACAGTCTCCGCAAGGACGGGACGTATAACCGAATTGCAAAGAAGTACTTCACGTTCGACATTTACGGCAGTTAATCGACGTCAACTGCCCAGCAAAACAGACCGCGTGCCCGACCCAGGGTTGCGCATAAAAAAGCATCGAGACCCACAATATAAGGTTTGGAGACCTCAATGAAAATCAAACTTCTGTCAGCTTTCGTGATGTCAGCCGCCGCAGCTCCCGCAATGGCCCAAAGTACGGTGACGCTCTACGGTCTGATCGATGAAGGAATCAACTATACGAATAACGTCGGTGGCAAGAAGCTGTTCGAGCTCCAGAGCGGTACGGTCCAAGGGAGTCGTTGGGGCTTGAAGGGAGCGGAGGATCTCGGCGGCGGTCTCAAGGCAGTTTTCCAGCTGGAGAGCGGCTTTAATGTCAATAATGGCAAGCTCGGTCAGGGTGGCCTGATGTTTGGGCGACAGGCGTGGGTCGGCGTCGCATCCAACCAATACGGGACGGTTACTCTCGGTCGACAGTACGACTCCGTCGTCAACTATCTGGCTCAAACGACGGCGAATGGCACATGGGGCGGGGGCATGTTCTCCCATCCGTACGACAACGACAACACGGACAACACCTTCCGTGTCAACAATACTGTCAAGTACACAAGCCCCGAGATTGCTGGCTTTAAATTTGGCGGCACGTACAGCTTTAGCAACGACACCAACTTCGCCAACAATCGCGCGTACAGCATGGGCGTCCAATACGTCATCGGCGGCCTGCTGCTGGAAGCCGCCTATCTGCAGGCGAACAACCAGTCGTCCACCGCCGGTGGTGCAATCGGGAACAATCCCGCTGCGGATGAAAATTTTCTGGGGAACAAGTTGCGCATCTTCGGCGCGGGGGCAACCTACACGTTTGGTTCGGCCAACGTGGGCATCTCGTATTCGAATACCTTCGTCGCCAATCCGGTGTCTTCGGGATACGTCGGCAAGATTACGCCAGCCTCGGGCACGCTTTCCAACCTGCGTTACCAGAATTTCGAAATCAACGGCAAGTACCAGTTCACGCCAGCCTTCTTCGTCGGGGCGATGTATGCGTACACCCTGAGCGGTTTCAACGCCACCACTGGAAAGCTAAAGCCGAATTACGAAACTGCGGGGCTGATGGCTGATTACTCACTGTCAAAGCGCACGGACGTCTATGTACAGAGTGCGTATCAGCACGTCGGTGGTGACCGTACTGGCAGCGCCCTCGACTTCGCCTTTGTGCCGGTGGCCGATGACGTATCGTCGAATCGCAATCAGGTGGTTGCACGCGTCGGCCTGCGTCATAAATTCTAAACCGGCCAGATATCGCTCGATTGACGTTCGTCCACGTTCCGAGCGAACCTGTTGGGCGGCGCCTTGCGCCAGCCCAGTTGCTACAGAAGCGGAGAGCGTCCTCACCAGCGCACCCACATGCCGGGCCTCCGCGGTGATCTCCTGCGAGTGATGTTTGCGCTTGCACATGTAGGCGCGCGTTCGTCGCATCAGCGCGTGCCTGCGTCGGCCCTTTCTTCGGCGCCCAACTGCCATAGGGTGATGGAACGGCTCAACCATATCCCGCCCCGCCTGACGATGCTGAAGCAAACTACTACCGGCAATTCAACAATACCGTTGCAGCCGGTTTCGACTTAAACCAAGCGGCCTCCAGGAGTCCGAAGGCGATTCGATTTACCCGATGGATCCGTTCACTTCTTGGTAGCCGAAGCTAACGGCAATCGGAAAGTCGCGCTATCTACGAATCGCAAAAGCTCCGCCTTCGACATGTGGTCTACACCGAGGCGCTTCAGATTACGGCCAGTTTGAAAATAGTTAACGCCGTTGATGGAGGAAGCGATTTCAATCACGGCTTTGATTGCCCGACACTCTATGCCCACTCTGGCGCCGAGTTCGTACCAAGGGACCAAGATATATGGAATATCCTCACATATATATCTATGTTGCATACGATCAGGCGTTTTGACCTTCGTGGAGTTATGAGTTTTGGATTGGAAAGCGAAATCGGAGAAGTTGGCACAATCTCCGCCGTAAAAGCCGATCATTTCCTCGAGGACTGTCGGCAGTCGAAAACCGAAAGCCTCTCCGATTTTCAATCGCTCATTGTCCAACGCCTCTACGACCCTTCCGACAGAGGGTGAGATCCCGTCACGATAGAAGAAAAAATCTCCTTTTGTGCTTTCTATCCATCCCGTATTTAAAATACCCCCGACAGGGTGGATGACACCATTATTCGACTGCATTCCAATTGCGAAAATGTTATCCCACCACAAGAGCCTTTCCGGAAAGATTGCGGTGATTTGCGATAACTGTTTCTCATCCATGGCGTTCGAAAAAGCAGCAATCGGCAAACAATTCTTAATTCCAGTGATCCGGACTTCGCCGTCCCTGACCGACGACGCATAGGGCGAGGAATTTGTCTCTAGAACTGCCTGCGGGTTTAGCTCTCTTGAACCCATTGGGGAAAAAAAATTGGCATTATTGACTATGATGACATGTCGACTCAAATCGAAACCTTTTAGATCGCCAATGAGATCGTCATGCGCGTATGCTGGAAGAGCAATCACGAGAAAACGCGAGAAGTTTACGGCCTCATCCATATCAGTAGTTACAGTCGGATTAAACTCACCAGTGATAGCCATGCTAGCCAACAAGCGACCGTTCGCTCGGATCGCATCAATATTACGACGATGATCTGGATTCCCGTAAAGGAGAACCTCGAATCCACGACTAGCCAAATCGGCCGCGAAAGCGCATCCACAATTTCCGGCGCCGATGATTGAAATTGGAAACCTTAATGGCATGTCCTCTCCACATAAACAAACAGAAGTTTTCTGTGACGCCACCCAATATTGCGACGTCAGGCAAGGCTGAACGCCGATCAGTAGTTGTGCGTTAGCACGACGACGGCACGCAACGAACGTGCCACCGCGGAACGAGGCCACCTCTTTAAACGGCTCATATACCGGTTAATCTGGTGAGCAGAACAAGACGCGATTCCTCGTCCAGTGCAGATCATGTCGCGAACGTTACAAATCCAGCATCTTGAGTTAGATATGTCCGAATCTCGACGTGTTTGTAAGGCAATGCGTATTAGCCACCGCTGAACAATCACCTGTGCAGAAAGGTTATAAGGTCAAATCGGTGTTTTGGCACTCGGATCGCGTAGGTATGTTGGTGCGAGCTTCTTACAACACGGGTTCCGCTGACGGATACATCTCAATGATCTTCAGTTTGGCAACCTAGTGCCGTAGGCCCGCGAACACCTCCATTAGAGCTTCCCACTCTGTACGTAGCGGCGTTCATTCCATTTGTCGTCGCGTAGAATCCGATGCTGCGCGACTGGGTCATCCGTCGTGAAGTGTGACAGACCCAATCGCGCGCCAGGACGGGACACGAAGGCACCGCTTGCGATAAGCCGCGCGCCGTTTGTCGGGAATCCGACGTCGGCCATATCGGCCGAGGCAATTTCGCCAAATGCGCCAAAAGTTCGTTCACCGGGGATTTCGAGCTTTCAGGCCGACATGGTGCGAAAGCTGCATGCAGACAGCTATCCGACCTGGGATATTTCGACAAACCGCGACGTCCCGTAACGCGGCTCAATTCCGTCCACGCTGAAATGGCCCCGACAGTTAGCCGGTATGCGCCGTGTGGGCTTCGTTACCACACGCGATCGAGCAGGCACTCCTTTTTCGCGGGACCTTCGCAACATGAGAAAACTTTTCGTGATGACGCGCACAACGAAATTCTGCCTTCTGCGGTATGTCGGTTTGAATCGTGTTACGTTAGGAAATCCTCATATAAGTCACGATTCTTTTGAGACATCGGAGCAGTCTGGCTACAAGTTGGCAACCGAAAATTGGCTTTTTCGCACACGATTTAGAAAGCTGCGCGGGATTGCGTTCATGTTCTACGCGATTCTTCTCTTCGCAATAAGCAATGCGGTTGCGAGGCTCATTCCGGCAAGATATCCGGCGAACGAGATGATGTTCTTTCGGATGCTATCCGGATTAATTCCCGCCGCGTTCGTGTTCGGGACTCTTCGCATTCAATGGAAGGAACTCACGATTTATCGCTTAGGCGGTCATTTCATCAGAGCCGTCACAGGGCTTGCCGCAGTAGGATTTTTCATTGCCGGCGTGCCATATCTGCCTTTATCAACCGCTGTAACGCTGAAGGAGACAGAAGCAATCTTTGTCTGCTTTTTCGGCATCGTGTTCTTGCGTGAGCGTTTTCGTCTACCTACGGCGATAGCGTCGATGTCCGGATTCGCGGGAGTCGCGGTGGCTTCCTCACCATTTAGCGCCAATGGTGCGTCGCTGCGCGCAATGATTCTAATTCTGCTGAGTGCTATGTTTAGCGCCGGTTCGGTCATCCAGGTCAAGAGACTCTCGCGAACTGACGAGCCAGCGACAATCGTCTTCTATTACACAATCATAGCGACGATTGTTAGCGGAGTGTCACTTCCCGTCGCTTGGGTAACGCCAGATCTAAGGGATTTCGGGTACATGGTTCTATTTGGACTGACTGCAGGTGTAGCGCAACTTATGCTAACGATCGCAGTCGCGACTGTCGCCACCCCAATCGTCGCCTCATTTGGTTACCTCAGCATTGTATGGGCAATCATTTTCGACTATTTGATTTGGGGGGAGGTCATTTCTCTACAGGTAGCACTCGGAACGGTCATAATTATTGCAAGTGTGCTCTACCTGTCGTGTCGCGCCTAAATGATCCTTTGTGACAGAGCAATCTGCGCATGACCACGACCAGATACTGATATGACTTTCGCAGTCGAGTACCGCAAAGGTGACGACGCGAGCGACAGGACGCGCCGCTCAAGCTCGTCTTCTTCCAGATGTTCGACCGACGCCCAGCCCAGTCCTGCCGCTGTGGCAAGCTGAAGATACTGCGTGATCGTCCCCAGACCGACGCTGAGGACGCCCTGCACGCTGGCGGTGCGTGAGATCGCATGCCCACTTCAGGCGGAGTACTTCCTTGATTTTGCGCATGGTTGTCCGATGAGCCGGCATCGTCGGTATACGCTCGAGCGCAACGAGCAGATTCAGGTCGAAACCCTTAAAACCCATTTCTCAACATATCCACGCTATAGATGCAAGGCATCAACGCAATCGATTTTACAAATCAATTTTTGTGTTGCACAGTGAAGCCTCTCGTTGCGGAAATCGGAATCGAAGTTGATTGATCGAATACTTCAAATTTATAAGTAGTACGACAATGTTTAGACGTGTCTCCATGATGATCATACTTTTAGATGTATCTCTCGACGCGCCACCTAAGCTTACCGGAACCGTGCCCGTCGCAGCCTTTCGGTTGGGACTATCGACCGTGGATCGGCCTACTGGCTCGATAATTGAACGAAACGGTCCAGAGCTGTGAAGGTCCTCAATTGCGTATCCGCGGCGCGCGACGAGTGCCACAATCGCGCCGGATGTCGCGACGTCTACTTAACCTTTGACGACAGTACCAATTCCTTTTTCATACCGAATTTGCTCGATTTACTCGGGCCATATATGCGTGCCCCGTATGGCATGTGGACCGCAGCAGTGCTCACTACGTCAGCGAGCGCTGGTCTGGCGCCCCTCCACTGGTCGGCAGACCCGCGAGACCGGTCTCGTCCCGGCGTGGACGCGATTGTCAGCGCAGTGCTGGCCTCTGTCCGGCCGGGTGCAATTGTGCTCTTGCACGACGGATGCCCTCCCGATGAGTTGGGACGATGCACTCACGCTGGTCGGCGCGAGCAGACCCTCACGGCGCTTTCCCTCATGATTCCAGCATTGCATGACCGGGGGTTTGCAATCCGATCGCTTCCTCAACCTCACCGGACGAACCAGGTACCCTATGAACATGCTTGCCGCAACTAGCACTGTCGCTGTCTCGTTTTATGCGCTGCTCTCGACTGTCTATAAAAGCACGCAGGCGCTTTATGCTCAGCCGACAAACGTGTCATCGCTGTCGGACGGCCTGATCGACTCCGACACTCTGCCGGGCGTGGATGTCATCGTTCCCTGCTTCAATGAGGACCCACGCACGCTCTCGGCATGCCTGGAGTCCATCGCAAACCAGGACTACGCCGGAAAACTGCGCGTCTATGTGGTTGATGATGGTTCTGCGAATCTCGACGCCGTGAGGCCGGTATACGATGCGCACACGCGCGACCCCAGATTCAACTTCATTACGCTCCCCCAAAATATGGGAAAGCGCAAGGCACAGATCGCCGCGATACGCTCTTCATCCGGGGAACTGGTACTCAACGTCGACTCGGACACGACGCTGGCGCCCGATGTCGTCAAGAAGCTCGTATTGACAATGCGAGACGCGACGATAGGCGCCGCCATGGGGCAGTTGACGGCCAGCAACCGCAGCGACACCTGGTTGACCCGTCTGATCGATATGGAGTACTGGTTGGCTTGCAATGAAGAACGTGCCGCACAGGCTCGCTTCGGCGCTGTTATGTGTTGCTGCGGTCCATGTGCTATGTACCGCCGGTCCGCGCTCCTTTTGCTGCTAGATCAGTACGAGACGCAACTTTTTCGCGGGAAGCCGAGCGACTTCGGCGAGGACCGTCATCTGACGATTCTCATGCTGACGGCAGGTTATCGGACCGTGTACGTTCACGACGCCATTGCGGCGACAGTCGTTCCAGACAGACTGGGGGCGTATCTGCGCCAACAACTGCGCTGGGCGCGCAGTACGTATCGGGACACGTTGCTTTCGCTGCGCCTGCTGCCCCGTCTCGATCGTTACCTTACGCTGGACGTGATCGGACACAATCTGGGCTCGCTATTTCTCGGCTTATCGCTACTAGCGGGTCTCGCGCAGCTCGCATTGACAGCGACAGTGCCGTGGTGGACTGCCCTGATAATCGCATCATCGACCATGATCCGCTGTAGCGTGGCATCGGTTCGCGCTCGCCAGGTTCGATTTCTTGGCTTTTCTCTTCACACACCCATTAACCTCTTTCTCTTGCTCCCCCTGAAAGTCTATGCGCTGTGTACATTGAGCAATAGCGATTGGCTGTCCCGTGGCTCTGCAGGGAACGTATCGAACGTTCGTGAAAAACAGGTCGATACTCCGAATCCGGTCACAAAGCCGAACGCCACTTCAGCGTCAAGATCTGCGACTCCAAACCGTCGGCAGGATCACGCGTGCGAGTCTTCAACATTAGCGACGTCTGACGAAGCATTCGATGGCGATTAGTTAATCGTACATATAGATCTCGAGTATTGCGCCAACCCAGAACCGCCCGCCATCGGCACCGGTCCGCTTGAGTGCGATCGTCTCACGCAAAGGCTCGATTGTCGTCTTCCCAACGCCAGT
This sequence comes from Paraburkholderia sp. UCT2, assembly GCF_014397665.1. NCBI lineage: Bacteria > Pseudomonadati > Pseudomonadota > Betaproteobacteria > Burkholderiales > Burkholderiaceae > Paraburkholderia > Paraburkholderia sp. UCT2. The sequence continues at coordinate 221,280 of NZ_VZQO01000004.1, read as the reverse complement.
GCATTCACCGAAATCCTGGTACTCCATTGTCAGTAACTCTCGCGCGTGGCAGGCAAGGATCTTCTATCGACCAGGGCGTTTTCAATCGGGCCGCGGCAGCAGAACGGCTTCTTTTTCTCTAAGACGAGTGCGTAATTTTCCTTCTTATCTCCATGTCCAAAGCAGCAATCAGCTTCACCGGCGTAAGGAAGTCATATGGCGACAAGATCGTAGTCGACGGATTGTCGTTCAGCGTCGCGCCTGGAGAGTGCTTCGGTCTGCTAGGGCCAAATGGCGCGGGCAAGAGCACGACGGTGCGTATGGTTCTCGGCATGGCGCCGCCCGACGCAGGCAAGATCATCGTGCTCGGGGAGCCAGTGCCGGCGCGCGCTCGCTCGGCACGTATGAGCATTGGCGTGGTGCCGCAATTCGACAACCTCGAGCCCGGGTTCACCGTACGCGAGAACCTTCTGGTGTTTGGGCGCTACTTCGGCATGAGCACACGTGAAATTAAAGCGGTCGTGCCGTCACTGCTCGAATTCGCTTGCCTCGAAAGCAAGGTCGATGCGCGCGTCACAGAACTATCCGGTGGCATGAAGCGGCGGCTGATGCTGGCACGCGCGCTGATCAACGATCCACAGTTGTTGGTCATGGACGAGCCTACAACGGGTCTCGACCCGCATGCGCGCCACCTGATCTGGGAAAGCCTGCGTTCATTGTTGGCGCGCGGCAAGACGATCCTCTTGACCACCCATTTCATGGAAGAGGCCGAGCGGTTGTGCGACCGACTGTGTGTGCTGGAGGAGGGGCGAAAGATCGCCGAAGGCGGGCCTCGCGTGCTAATCGAAGAACAGATCGGGAGCCACGTGGTCGAGATCCATGGCGGCAATCCGCATGAGCTGCGCACGTTGATCGCGCCGCACGCGCAGCGTATCGAGGTCAGTGGTGGGACCCTCTTCTGCTATGTGTCCGATCCGGAACGGGTGTGTGTACAGTTGCGCGGGCGCGCGGCGCTGCGCCTTTTACAGCGTCCAGCAAATCTCGAGGATGTCTTTTTGCAGTTAACCGGGCGCGGGATGAAGGAGTGAACGATGAGAGAGTTTTATGCAGCGGCCCTGCCCGCGAACGTGTGGAACTGGGTTGCAGTGTGGCGCCACAACTATCTGGCATGGAAAAAAGTCGCGTTTGCCTCGATTCTCGGTAACCTTGCCGATCCTATGATTTATCTGTTCGGCCTCGGCTTTGGTTTCGGGATAATGGTAGGTCGCGTCGATGGCGCATCTTATATCGCGTTTCTCGCGGCGGGTATGGTCGCCACGAGCGCGATGACCTCCGCGACCTTCGAAACGATTTACGCAGCTTTCTCTCGCATGCATGTTCAGCGCATGTGGGAAGCGATCCTGTGTACACGGCTCACGCTCGGCGATATCGTTCTCGGTGAACTGGCATGGGCCGCCACCAGGGCCTTTTTTGCCGGCATCGCCGTCATGGTGGTAGCCACCGTGCTGGGTTATGCAGCGTGGTCATCCATTCTCTATGCGTTGCCTGCCATAGCCCTGACTGGCCTCGCCTTCGCGAGTCTGGCGATGATCCTCACGGCGCTTGCACCCAGTCACGATTACTTCGTGTTCTATCAAACGCTCGTTCTCACGCCCATGGTGCTCCTGAGCGGCGTGATCTTCCCGATCAGTAAGCTACCTGCCGTTTTTTGCGACGTAGCGCGCTTCTTGCCGCTCGCACATTCCGTCGACCTTATCCGTCCCGCGATGCTCGGACGCCCGGTGGGCAGTGTTGCCCTGCATATTGGCGCTCTCTGCATTTGCACGGTGTTGCCGTTCTTTCTGTCGGTGGCGCTGTTACGTCGACGCCTCATGTCTTAATGCCAGCTATGGCCGGCGCATTACGCACGGTTTGCTTCAGCGCATCGCGCGCGTCGCCGTCGGCGCTCCCGACGTTGAGGAAAAGGCCGTAGCGTTGTGCGGAATCCGACATGGCAGGCCCTCTCGTGGAAAGACCACGTCAAAGGCAAGTTTTGCGCCCACATCTCGCGGTACGTAAAGTCATGACGACGTCAGCCATGCCTCAGGCAGAAGCGCGACGCTGCGACCACGCCGTGCGGCTGGGCAGGCCGAGCCCGCAACACGCCCGCGATGAAGCTCGTCACGCTCGACGAACGCAAAGCGGACCACGGCGCGCGGTGACGCGCGCACAATCGCCGCAGCGCGACCAGCGAGTCCGGGTCGATCAGATCCAATGGGCACAGCACCCGGTAGGCGCCCGACAGCAAAGCCTCGAAGCCTTCGGCACGGCTATCGTCGTCGATGGTCCCGGTGTGATGAACGAACTCGCCTCCGGCCGCCTCCACCAGCGCACGCAGCACGGCGTTGATGCTTGGCCGCCCGCCCACATAAACCCATCGACGCCCGCTCAATGCGCGCGTCAGTGCGCGGTCGTCGAGCAGCGCCTGCTCAACCGCGAACAACTCGTGCTGCAGGCTCGCGACATGTGCCCGCGCGCGCTCCAGCGACAGGCTCGCACTGCTGTCGGGAAGGCATGTGCCGCGGTTCTGATTCATGACGGGCTGCGCTTCGGATCGCACCGTTACGGCAACGGCAGGCGGCATGGGTCTCATGGAGAGCGCCTCGTGACATGGCCCGCAAGCCGTTCGCCCGCTGCCGGAGTGAGAAACCAGCTACGCACCGTGTCGTACGTGTAGCGCGTCCGGCCGGCATGACGCGCGTGCGGCGCCAGCCGATGCTCGGACAGCGGCTTCGCCCAGCCCCAGAAGTCGGCGCGCAGCGCGGGCGGGAAACCGACGTCGTCGAACGCGTGCCAAAGTTGAATCAGCCAGGGTTCGCGGCCCTCTTCGTCAAACAGCAACGGCGGCCCGAAAGCCCGCCTGCAGATGCGCATGCCGCTCGCCGTAATACAGCAGCCGCCGCAGGACTCGACCACGAAGTCGGCCACCCGCGACGCGACACAATCGAAGCGGTGACCGACGCGTGCTGCCTACTCCGCTCCAAAGCAAAGCGCATGGTCCGAACAGACGCCACAACTCGGCGCCTTGCAGATGAACAGGCCCTCGCGCTCGCACAGTTGCTTGTAGAAGAACTTCTTCCACTTCATGTCATGCGTATTCTTCGCGGCCAGCCGCGGAAACCAGTGGCTGATCAATGCGGACAACTCGCGCCGCGACGGCAGAAGCAGGTCTTGCCAAAGGTGGTTTTGCCCGAGGCTCGCGCAGGCCAATGCATGGGCCACGCAGTTCGCCTCGTCTGCCGGGCCGGCGCGCGGATCGGCATGGTGATTGAGCAACGCCACCACATCTTCCAGCTCGTCGCCACGCGGCATCGTGGCGGGCGACAAGACGCACGTAAGACCGAGCGCCGAGCCGGCACCCGGGAACCAACGCGCGAGCATCCGGCGCGTCTGGTCGGCGTCCAGTCCGGGCATCGGCAGCACCTCGACGCCGTGGTGCTCGAACCCGCTCGACAGCACGCCGGCCAGAGCCAGCACGGTGGGATCGCCCGCATCCACCGCACACGCCATCAGGGTTGCATAGGCGTCCATCGCGGCATCGCTCAGAGAACGGCCGCCGCGTGCGTGTAGCACTTTTTCGGGCAGATCTTCGCGCACGCGGTGCAGCCGACGCACAGTTCCCGATGTACGATAATCATTACCTTCTTCTCGTACTCGTCGTCTTCGTCTTCGTCTTCGTCGTCGCCGTCCAGTGCGATGTGCGCGCCGTCCTCGTTAAGCCCGACGAGTTGCAGCACGCCACGCGGACAGACACGGAAACAACGTCCGCAACCAATGCATTTTTCTTCGTCGAGCCTGTTGACGAAGGTCGGCGTCCAGGTGGCGCCGCTCGGCAGCGTAACGCTGAAGGTATCGCTCATGATGTGGCTCCATGGCTTCGCTGGTTCAGGCCGCTGCCGCAGCGGCAGCCTTGCGGGCTGCCATCAGCGCGGCGTGGGCGTCATGGCAGCGCTGGGCGACAGCGAGAATGTTCTCCCAGTTGGTCGGGAGTTCCTCTGAGAGGTCGTGCAGGTCCAACTTCGCCCGGGTCGCTTGCGCGTTGAGTTTCTTCAGGTGCGCCTTGAGTTCATCGGCATCGGTGCTCATCGTCTCGGTCCCCACACGATTCCTTCAGGCGCCGTACTGTGCGACGGCGGGGTACATCCGGATCACCTCGACCGCTTCGTCGAGAAGCTTTGCGCCCGCCTGGGCGAGCTCCTCCAGCGAAGCGAAGCCGAACCGGTGTACGTCGCGCAACTGCTTGTTGACGACAACGAGCCGCCCCGCGATCAACACCATGCGGCCGAAGCCCTCGTGGCTCATCATCATCATCGGCGAAACCATTTGGCCGGTCTCACGCTCGATCGCCACCGCAATCGCGCTATAGAAAAGCTCGAGCCGCCACAGCGTTTCGGGGTCGGGGTCGCCCATGAGCGGAATCGCGCGGCGTTCCTCCGGCGTGTGGATGTACGGCTTGAGCAGTTGCAGGTCGGTCTTTCCGTCCCACACGCCGTGGGTGTCCTGCGCGCGCAACTGCCTGACGAGCTGCTGCACGAACGGTGCGACCAGCAGCATTTCGCCGCTGGCCTTGGACGGAATTGCGGATGTTTCAGCCATGGGATACCTCATCGTCTTCAAAGTCGTATACACGTTCGCCATCCTTCGCCAGCGCCTTGCGCAGCCACGGCGGCGGCGTGCCCTTCAGCACCTGTTGCAACTTGCCGAGAGTCTCCTCGATGGACTCGGGCCGCGGCACCTTGATCGGGTGAATCTTCAGCGCAACCACTCGAGCCGCGGCCGAGCCGCCGATTGCGGCGACGTACAGGATCGCGCAATCCTTGACGGCTTCGAGCTTGGGCACGAGCTTGTCCTCGTCGCCGTCCTCTTCGAGCTTGCCACCAAAGTCGAACGCCTCGACGAACTGGTAGCCGTCCGGTGTGACGTCGTAAGTGACGATGCTCCTCGCCCAGCCAAAATGCGCATCGACGAACTGCCTGTCCTGGGTGGCGAACGCGATCTTCATGCTGTGTGCTCCTTTAGGTGGGTCAAGCACCGGCCGCGACGACAGGAATGTTCGCTTCGCGCGCCGGATCGCGCGCGGCCAGATCGATAGCGGCCTGCGGCAGCGGCCAGTCGCCCGGATCGTGATGCGGAATCTGCTCGATCATCAGGTTGGCGATCTCAAAGATCAGGTTCATCGTGCCGCGGTAGCCGACGTAGCGTCGATGTGCGTTTCCAACCCGGTCGAAGACCGGAAAACCGATCCGGAAGAGCGGCTTTTGCAGGTGCTCGGCCATCTGCCTGCCGTGCGAATGGGTGATCAGCAGGTCGCAGTCCGCCGCGGCGCGCTCCATGTCTTCGAGATCGCCGATCACGACCTGATCAGCGGGCAGCAACGCGTGCGCGGGCGAGCGCGTCGTGCTGATGCAGCAGCGCAACTGCGCGCCCATCTCGTGCAGCACGCTGCCGAGCGCGAACAGCAGATCGGGCTCTGCACCGATCGCGACCTTGATGCCTCCGGTGTAGAAATGGCCGTCTAGCATCGCATCGAGCAATTGGCTGCGCTGACGCCGGTATTTCGCGGGAACGGGTCGTCCGGAGCGCTGCGCGAGCAATTGCAGCAGACGATCGTTGGGTTCCAGTCCGGTGAGCCGCCCGAACACTTCGTACGGTGTGCCGGCGATAGCATGCAATGCCTCGGCGCCGTCGCGCGTCTGCTCGCCCACGCCGATCGTAAATGCCGATGCACCCGCGGCCCGGATCTCCGCGAGCGTGGTACCGCCCAGTGTGGTGCCGCGCCAGTCCGGCGCGATATGGCCGTCGAGCGAGCCGGAAATGTCGGGCAGCACGATGACATCGAAGCCGAACGCTTCGATGATCTCGCGCAGTTCGTCGATGTCGCCAGGCGACAGATGGCTGCCGGGCAGCAGCGTCACCTGATTGGCCACCGTTGGCAACGCCTTGACCAGCGCGTTGACGATGCCGGTAATCGCATGCCGGTAGCCGTCTTCGAACGCGCCGACATAGTCGGGGGTCGACACATAGACGATCTCGGTGTCGTTGAGTTCGGGCTTGCGCTTGCGCACGGTAACGAGATACCCGTCCACGTCGTCGCCCTCGGTCTCGGTGAGACCTGTTGAACAGATCGCGATGACCTTCGGCGCAGCGCGCTTGCGGATGTTGAGCAGCGCGGCCTCGATGTTCTCGTAGCCGCCGAGCACCGCGGTGACTTCGTCCATGGCTGTCGTCTGCAGCGGGATCGCCTCCCTGAAGTGGCGCACCAGCAGCACGAGGCCGAACGACGTGCAGCCCTGCGAGCCGTGCATCACGGGCATGCAGGCATCGAGCCCAAGGAACGCGAGGCTCGCGCCCAGCGGCTGGCTCATCTTGAGCGGATTGACCGCACAGGCTTTCATAGATTCGACGACATCGGCCATGGCATGTTCTCGAGTTCGGGGGCGTCAGGTCGGTATACGGGGTTCGAGGCTCATCGCCCCCACCCCGCGGCGCTCGACAGCGGGCGGGCGGCTTGCGCCTGGACCACACCGAGCGCTCCCCCGTCGTCGCCCCACGGAGCAGGGATCCGCACCTGTTGCCACACCGGGTTGTAGATCGCGCGGTCGATCTCATGCACCAGCTCGACGATCCCCTCGTAGCCGCCATAAGGGTGGTGGCGTTCCTGATTGATGTCGAGCCACGGTATGCGGGCCGTCAATGCGACGAACTGTGAGCGGCCACCCGACAGCATGATGTCGGCCCGCGCGTCCCTGAGCATCGCGTACATCTCGCGCGGCGTCATGCCGTCGATCATGTGGGCGTCGTCGCCCATGATCTCCCTGATCTTGTCCTTGTCTTCCTTAGTGCTCTTCTTGACGCTGGTGCCGACGATTTCGAGCCCTGCTTCCTGCAGCGCGGAAACCACCGACCAAGACTTCACGCCACCTGTGATGAGCAACACCCGCTTGCCGGTAAGGCGCGCTTTGTAGTGCGCGATGCGCTCCCACGCGCGCGCTTCCTCGGCGGCGATCAGGCGCTCGGTCCGCTCTAGCAGATCGTCCGGCGCGCCCTGCTGCACGAGCAGGCTGGCGATGTGGCGCAGCGTGTCGCTCATGTCGCCGATCCCATAGAACGAGCCCTCGAAGTAAGGGATGCCGTAGCGCCGCTGCATCTTTGTCGCGATGTTGATCATCGACTTCGAGCAGACCGTCATGTTGACCTTGGCGCGATGCGAACTTGCGATCTCGTTGTAGCGCCCGTCGCCGGAGATGCAGGAGAGGATACGGATGCCCAGCGCGTCGAGCAGCGGCTTGGTCTGCCAGAGTTCGCCCGACAGGTTGTATTCGCCAATGACGTTGATGTCATACGGCGTCGTGTACTCGGGCTCGCGCGTGCCGATCACATAGTTGAGGATCGCCTCGCCGCCAAGCTTGTTGCCCAGATTCTTCGGCCCGGCGAAACCGGGTGAAATGACCGGAATCACCGGCTTGCCAAATTGTTCGGTGGCGCGCTTGCAGACTGCCTCGATGTCGTCGCCGATCAGCGCAGTGACGCAGGTCTGGTAGACGAACACTGCGGGCGGATCGTATTTCTCGATGATTTCGCGCACGCTCCTGAACAGGCGCTTCTCGCCGCCGTACACCACGTCGAGTTCGTTGATATCGGTGGTGAAGCCGGTGCGATAGAGTTGCGAACCGGACGAAGCGGCGTGCCGGTTGTCCCACGAGTTACCTTCACAGGCAATCGGCCCGTGCACGAGGTGTGCGACGTCCACCACCGGCTGCAAAGCGATCTTCGCGCCGTCGAACGCGCACCCGCCTGCGGCCGAACCCGGCGAAAGCTGCTTCGTGCAGCCCCTTTTGCGTTCCTTCTCGCTCTTGCCTTGATTCCTGTCGCAACCCGGCTCGTCGAAAACTTCGGCGATTTGGGCATTGAGCGAAGCAGACATGACGTGCTCCTGATGGATGGACGTTTCTCGTCAGCGAATGATGTCGTAGCTGTAGTCGGTCTTCGCCACGTCGATCGTGTTGGCGTCGAGCGCTTCGAAGAACTCGTCCAGCAGCGTGACCAGCACCCGCAACGCACCTTCATAGCCCCAGGTCGGGAAGCGATGGTAATGGTGGCGATCGAAGATCGGGAACACCATGCGTATCAGCGGCGTTTTGGTATCGCGCTCGAGATATTTGCCGTAGGTGTTGCCGATCAGGAAATCCACCGGCTCGGTAAACAGCAGTGAGCGCATGTGCCACAGATCGCGTTTCGGATACACCTTGCAGCCGGCGCCGTAGGGCGACGCGTCGAACAGCGCCTGCACCTTCGCAGCCCAGGTTTCGTTGCCGTTGGTCGCCAGCACGTGAGCCGGCTCGGCGCCGAGTTCCAGCAGGAACTGCGTGTAGCCCAGCATCTGGTCCGGGTCGCCGTAGAGTGCAAAGCGCTTGCCGTGCAGGTGAGCCTGGCTGTCGGCCATCGCATCGACGAGCTGGCCTCGCTCCTTCTCCAGTTGCGCCGGAATCGGCTTGCCGGTCACGCGCGAGATTTCTATCAGGAACTGATCGGTGCCCGCGACGCCAACCGGCGAGTTCAGCACCACCACTTCCTGGCCATGCTCGCCAATGAACTTGCTGGTCTTCTCGCAGCAGTATTCCTGGAACACGAAGGTCGCCTTCGCGTTCAACGCGCGCTCGACTTCCTCCTTGGTCGTGCCGCCTTCGTACATCCGGAACTCGCCGTCGGTCGGCGTATTCCACGTTTCGGATGGGTCGCAGATGATGTTCACCGTCACGCCGAACAGATCGAAGATGCGGCGAATTTCCTTCATGTTGCCGACCACGTAGCCGTCGAAGCCGCCGATGAAGTTGACGCTGTCGTCGGGCACGCGCTCAAGCGGCGTCGCTGTGCCGGCCTTGCCGTCCCAGAAGTGCTTGAGGATGCCGAGGAGCGCGTTGTCGTAGCCGGTCACGTGGCTGCCGACGAAGGCCGGCGTGTGCGCGAACGGCACGTCGTAGTCTTCCGGCACGCTGCCCTTCTGCTTGCTGTTCTTGATGAGCGCGTCGAGGTCATCGCCGATCACTTCCGCCATGCAGGTCGTGGAGACCGCGATCATGTCGGGCTTGTACAGGTTGTACGCATTTGCGAGGCCGTCGATCATGTTGTTCATGCCGCCGAACACCGCCGCGTCCTCTGTCATCGACGAGCTGACGCACGAGGTCGGCTCCTTGAAGTGACGCGAGAAGTGCGAGCGATAAAACGCTACACAGCCCTGCGAGCCATGCACAAAACTGAGCGTCTTGTGAAAGCCGTTGGCCACGTACACTGCGCCGAGCGGCTGGCAGGCCTTGGCCGGGTTGATGGTGAGTGAGTCGCGTGCAAAGTTCTTTTGCCGGTAGTCTTCGCTCTTGGTCCACTCGACGATCTGCTTGACCTGCTCGTCTGAATGGTTGAACTCGAAATTTTCCTTTTTCGCGCGGAAAATTTTCTGGTACTCGGGCTCACGGAACAGGAGTTCCTGGTCGAGAATCTGGTCTGCGGATTGGGGCACGGGATGCTCCTGATATTCAATTCTATGGCCTGCCGGCCGGTGATCAGTGCGGTGATCGGTGCGGTGGCCTGCGTTAGGGGTTTTTCTTCCAGGGCGCCTTGGCTAGCCCCCACACCGGGCTGGAAATGGCCATGTCCATGTCGCGCGCGAAAATGGCGTAGCCGTCGTAGCCGTGATATGGACCGGAATAGTCCCAGCTGTGCATCTGGCGAAACGGCACGCCCATCTTCTGGAACACGTACTTTTCCTTGATGCCGGAGCCGACCAGATCGGGCTGGACCTGTTCGACGAACCTCTCAAACTCGTAGCCGGTCACGTCGTCGTAAATCAGTGTGCCGTCCTTCACGTAGTGCGTGGTGCGCTGATAGTCGTCGTTGTGGCCGAATTCGTAGCCGGTGCCGACCACGTTCATGCCGAGGTCTTCGTAGGCGCCGATCACGTGGCGCGGACGCAGGCCCCCAACGAACAGCATCACGGTCTTATCCTGCAGGCGCGCTCTGAACTTCGCGTTCACCGCATCGACCAGGGGACGATACTTGGCGATCACCCTCTCCGCGTTGGCTTTGATGGTGTCGTCGAAGTGGCTGGCGATCTCGCGCAGGCTCTTCTCGATCATCGACGGGCCGAAGAAGTTGTATTCCACCCACGGAATGCAGTACTTCTCTTCCATGTGCCGGCTGATATAGTTCATCGAGCGGTAGCAATGCAGCAAATTGAGCTTGGCCTTGGGCGTATTCTCGAGCTCGGCGATCGAGCCGTCGCCCGACCATTGCGCGATCACGCGCAGGCCGATCTCTTCGAGCAGAATCCGGCTCGACCAGGCATCGCCGGCGATGTTGTAATCGCCGATGATCGCAACATCATAAGGCGTCGAAACAAATCCGGGCCGCTTGTCCGGATCGGCCTTGTCGAATATCCAGTCTCGAATGGCATCGTTAGCCAGATGGTGGCCGAGCGACTGGCTGACGCCGCGAAAACCTTCGCAGCGCACCGGCAAAATGGTGTGCCCTTCATACTGCGCACTCTTCTTCTTCGAGACGGCCTCGATGTCGTCGCCGATCAGGCCGATCGGGCATTCACTCTGGATCGAGATGCCCTTGTTCAGCGGAAACAGTTCCTGAATCTCGTCGATGATCTTGTCGAGCTTCTTGTCACCACCGAAGACGATGTCCTTTTCCTGGAAGTCCGACGTGAACTGCATCGTCACGAAGGTGTCGATACCGGTAGTGCCGATGTAATAGTTGCGACGCGCGGCCCACGAGTACTGGCCGCAACCGACCGGACCATGACTGATGTGGATCATGTCCTTGATGGGCCCCCAGACCACGCCCTTCGAGCCGGCGTACGCGCAACCGCGAATCGTCATCACACCCGGCAATGACTTGATGTTTGATTTCACGCCACAGTCGGGCTTGCCGTCCTCGAAGGTGCCCAAATGCTTGGCGCGCCGTTTGGCCATCTTCTCCGGATAGGCCTTCAGCACTTCATCGATCAGGGCCTTGTTCGCGGCCTTGCGCTCTTCAACAGTGACGCTCATGGGAATGCTCCATAGGGTGACGGGTAGCCGGCATGGCCCGGTTCATCGCGTGAAGAAAAACACCGGGCCGCGCGCAGCGGCGCTCGCTTAGGCGGTCAGTTCCGCTGCAGGCTTGCCGACTTGCGATTCGTCGATGGACGTCATGATTCCGTGCTCCATTAACAGGTCTTCCAGTTGATCCATCGTGATCGGCGTCGGGATCGTGCCGTTGCCCGCGTTGTTGTGCACCTTGGTGGCGAGTTGGCGATACTCTTCCGCCTGTTTGGATTCGGGCGCGAACTCGATCACCGTCATGCGGCGCAGCTCGGCGTGCTGCACGATGTTATCGCGCGGCACGAAGTGGATCAGCTTCGAACCGAGCATCTTCGCCAGCGCTTCGGCGAGTTCGAGTTCCTTGTCGGTCTGACGCTCGTTGCACACGAGCCCGCCGATCCGCACACCGCCGCTGTTCGCGTACTTCAGAATGCCCTTTGAAATGTTGTTGGCCGCATACATGGCCATCATTTCGCCGGACATCACAATGTAGATTTCCTGCGCCTTGTTCTCACGAATCGGCATTGCGAAACCGCCGCACACCACGTCGCCGAGCACGTCGTACGACACGTAGTCCACGCCGTCATAGGCGCCGTTTTCTTCGAGGAAGTTGATCGACGTGATGACGCCACGGCCCGCGCAGCCGACGCCCGGTTCCGGACCGCCGGACTCCACGCAACGGATGTTGCGGTAACCGATCTTCATCACGTCCTCGAGTTCGAGGTCCTCCACCGAGCCGGCTTCGGCCGCTAGCGACAGGATGGTGTCCTGCGCCTTTGCATGCAGGATCAGGCGGGTAGAGTCCGCCTTGGGATCGCAGCCGACGATCAGGATCTTCTGCCCGAGTTCAGTCAGGGCTGCCAGGGTGTTCTGCGAGGTGGTCGACTTGCCGATACCGCCTTTACCGTAGAACGCGATTTGCCGAAGTTTAGACATTGCATTTCTCCATTCAGGAAGAAGGGTTGAAATCAGGGTTGCGTAACCGCGACCATGTCAGCCTGTCGTGCCTGTATGGGTCTTCTTATATCGAGTCACGCATCGGCCGGACCTGTGTCCGCGCTGGACTCCAAACGCAGCTTCTGTGCCACGTCACCAGCGGTACTGCGTCGCGTCCGCCCCGCCGCGCTGCGGCGGTTGGTTCGGGACTTTTGCGGACTCCTCTTCTGTCTTGTCGATTTCGCGACAAACCACGCGAACTTCGTCGCCAATGAAACCATTCGGGCGCGTTTGTCGTGCGATTTCTGTCGCATTGGCCTGCGTGCAGCCGGGCAATCGCCGGGTTGCGGCCTGGTTCGGTTATTGCATTGATCGCGCCATGGACACACCAGCCACCCAAGCTTCGCGACCGGTGCCGCGCGAGACGCACTTCGACCGTCTAGGCGGCGAGACCGCCGTCATCCGCCTGGTCGATGCGTTCTATCGGCACATGGATACGCGGGCCGACGCGCAGCGCATTCGCACGATGCATCACCCGGACCTGTCTTCGACGAAGGCCGTGCTGGTGCTGTATCTGTGCGAATGGCTCGGCGCCGACAAGCGGTACTCGGCACAGCGCGGCCAACCACGGCTGCGCACGCGTCATGCCGCATTCGCGATCGGCACCGCCGAACGGGATGCGTGGCTAGCTTGCATGCGCGCCGCGTTCGACGAGACGGGTGTCGATCCGGTGCTACGCGATGAACTGATGCAGGCCTTTTTCAAAATCGCCGACCGGATGCGCAATACGCAGACGTGAGTCCCTCTTCAACGCTGTTTAACCCAAGGATCTGTGATGACCGAAACGCTCGCCCACAAGGAGATCGACGACACCGCGTTCGCCCGTCTCGAACATGAAGGCCGTCTGCTCAACCCGGTTCTCAAGGGGCTGACGAACAGGCTCGACCGGGTCGGCTTCCGCGGCGAACTTGCGCTGCGGTTTGCCCCAAAGCTCGCCGACGAAGCGCGGCCGCCGGAGCTGACCTGCGATCAGGTGATGGCATGCGCGACGATCGGCCATAAGCACTTGCCGTTCTTCGCCGGGTATCTGTTGAGCTTCGAGCATCTGAAGGACGTGGCCGAGGTGCTCAGCGACACGCTCTCGGCGGATGGCAAGTACTTTCTGTTTTGCGACAACATCGACCTGAGCAAGCGATATCAGGTGCCGTACAAGGGCGCGATGTTCTATGTGCTGCCGATTCTCGAGTCCACCGTCTACAACGAGATGCTCGAACTGCTGTACCTCGAAAAGAACGAATTGAAGAAAAAGGACTCAGGCGGCAAGCTGGATGCGGTAGCGGACGCGGCCATCAAGTTCGACGTGACCTTCGAGACGATCACCTACAGCGAAGGACTTGAATTGATGGGGCCAGTGCGCAACCCCAACGAGAACCGGCCCGTCTGAGGCTCGGGTCCCTGCGGCCGCCGCTCGCGCGGCTGCGCCAACCGATGTTCCCTTGCACCCGAACGCGACCATGATCATGCACACCGACACTGTTTTCGTCGTCCGCGAACGCCTGGCCTCGCGCGTTGTCCGGAACCCCGATGCACAACTCGATACGATCGTGCCCGCCGCACTTTCCACGTGGCTGGCGCACCACGGCTTCCCTGATCCGCATTCGCGCTGCATGAACGGCGAAACCCCGTTGATGCGCGCCGCGCAGCATGGCGAGGTCGCGGTGGTCGAAGCGTTGCTCGCACTCGGCGCACGCGCCGACGCGCTCGATGACGACGGCAACCATGCGCTCTGGTTCGCGTGCCTGCACGGCGGCCCCGCGACCATCCTGCGGCTGATCGACGCCGGCGCGCCGATCGACCATGTGAACGACGACGACATCACATGCCTGATGCAGGCAGCCGCGAGCGGTCGCCTCGACGTCCTGCAGATGCTGCTTGCGCATGGGGCGAACGCAGAACTGTGCGCACCGGATGGCCGCAGCGCGCTCGACATAGCAGCCGACCTCGGGCTGCAACTGCTGCTTGCTTTCGGATGACAGGATTTGTTAGCGAGTCTTACTGTAACCGTCAAACGGTGTCGGCATCGGCATCAGATGGGCGCGCTCCTGCTCGAACACGTCGGCGACGCTCAGGTCACGATAGTCCGGATGCTTCACCTGATCCCACAACGACCGGCACCGGGTCGCCAGCCATGCATTCAGATCAGCGAAACTGCCGAAGCGTTGCGCACGCGCCTCAATCCAGATGCGCAGACGGCTGTCCTGCACGTTCTTCTCGACGACGCCTTTCTCCCAGCCACTGGCGACGTTGCAGAAGTCCGGATCGAACAGGTAGTGCGAGCACATCACTGCGAAACGCGGATTTACTGTGCGACCCTTGCCTTTGTGAACCTTGTCTACGGCCGTTTTCATATTGTCGTAGATGCCCCGGCGGGCCATCCCGCCGAAGGCCGCGAACGAGCGCGTATGGGCATCGAACAGCATCTCGTGCCCCTGGCTCGGATAGGCAACCAGCCAGAACGCCCGCGACGCACATAGCTTCATGTGCGACACCTGCAGCTTGCGGTAAATGCCGCCAACAACCAGTCCTTCCTCGGACCGGTCAAACTGGAATGCCTCGCCCAGCTCGAATCGCAACGGCACAAACGCCGATTTCGAAACCGCCTTGCCTTCGCCTTGCCGCCAGCCCCGGATGAAATCGGTCACCCGCGAGTAACAGCCGTCGTAGCCGCCCGCCTTGATCTCCTGAAACAGCACCCAGGCGGTGCGCCGCTCCTTCTTCGACCGCCGCGCGTCGACACTGAGCGCCTGCACCAGCACCTCATGAAACGGCGTCAACCGGGTCGGCTGGGAGCGCCGCTGATACTTCGGCTCCTCCTGAACATCCATGTTCAGATATTTACTAATCGTGTTGCGCGACAGGCTTGTGAGACTTGCTATCTCGCGTACCGACTTGTTCTGGCGGTGGAACATCCGCCGCACCTTGCCAATCATCGTCATCGGGATCATCCCCAAACACCCTGCCAGAAAAACTAGCAGGATAGGTTGATTGCCCGGCTCAATTTTCAGTCGGCGCGATCCCTACATGTGGCTGAATTTTCGGTCGGCGTAAACACGATATGTTCACCCCGAGCCCCGGTGGCACGTCTTGAGATGCGTTCAGTATGGCACGCTGGTTGCCACTCATCGGTGGCTTCCGCCACCGATTGAGCATCGCGAAAGCTTCGAACTATCAGGAAGCGTCGGCCTGTAGAACGCCGAGCATTGCGATACAAGTGGTTAAACGAAGCTCAACGACGGAGGGAGACGGGTCCTGATTGAGATCGTTAATAATCACGGTGAAGTCTGCGGCAGTGTCATCGATCGCGGTCTTCAGATTTGTCAGGTCGCTAAGGCTGGATGCCTCGGCGGTGGCCAATGTCTTGCACGCCGTGACCAAACCCTGCAGCACGCCGATCTGACTCGATAGCGAGTTGATGCGATTCTGAATCGCGGCAGCATCGCTTCTCCATTTGAGATAAAGACCAAGCGCAGCCGCAAGGCCCGGTAGACCGAATGGCCCCAGTGCAAGGAGATAGTAGTAACGCTTTTGTGCGGCAGCCAATTGGCCCCGTGCCGCGCCTTCCTGTGCCTGCAAAGTCGTCATCTGACTCTGGATAAAGCCTTCGACGTGGGCTAGCTGCGTAAACGACGACGACATGAGAGCCGCGGCAGCGTTCGATTGGGTGAGTAGTGATGTCGCGCTTTGTTGGTACGTACTGATGGTGGCAGCGACGTCCGAGACAGTTTTGGCTATCGAGCCCGGACTTGCACCTTTTTTAAGGTCAGCGAGCGCACCATTCAGCGCGGTGATTGCCGAACCGGTATAGCCGAGCAGGGCCGTCAGAAAAGGAGCGGCGTCCTTCAGAATGCCGATAAGAGAATTGCAGACGGAGTTCTGAATTGGCACCGCGTCGCCGGGCAATCCTTGGATGGACCGCGATTTGGAGACACTACTGTTCAGGGCGGCCAAAGTCTGTGAAAAAGGACCCATGTTGTCTCTTTCCTTCGTTGTGGTATGACGGGGCCGCCTCCGTTGGAATCAATCCCGACGGAGGCCGCACGGGCTAGCGGATCGCGTTACGCCACTCCTGCTGAGGCGGGCAGATTGGCGACCTTCGCGATGAGATCGCTTACGGTCTGATGCGCGGCGGCCGATTGCACGGTTACGCCAGCCATTTGGCCCTTGACCGTCTGGATGTCCGCCAGGAGCGTCCCGATTTCGCCGTTTGTCGCGTTTATGAACAGGGTGCGGATCTCGTCCGCACTCGAAATCCCGTTGTTCAAATCGGCGATGATGTCGCCCAGATCAGATGTGATGCTTTCCCACGCGTCTGCCATCGCCGATGCTGCAGTAATGGCACCATTGACCTGCGTAGAAAGTGATGTGTAGCCGCCACTAATCGCCGTAGCGAGCTTTACCTCTTCCTTCAGGTCCGCTTGTTCGGTGAGCAGCGACGCCTTCGCCTTATTCGCTGCGACGAGCCCGGCTGCCGCGCCGGCTTCACCGGTGACTCCCACCAAGACAATGCCAACGCCGCCGATGACTGCACCGGTAGACGCGCCAGCGGTGACAAAATCAGCGATCGCCCCTACGCAGATGACAAATACGCCGCCTACGACAGCCAGCCCGCTCAGAACGATTCCGGCGATTGCGCCGTCGATTTCTGCCTGAAATTTGCTGAGTTCCCCTTTGATGGTGGCGAGAATCCCGTCTGCTCCGCCAACCGCACTATTCATATTGGTAACGGTGGTTGTGAAGTCCGCTGAGTCCGTCGTTAGATTCGCGCCAAGCGTCTGGAGGTTGGTGACAATCTGGTTCGCGGCGCCTTGGTATTTCACCGACTCCTGCTGCACCGCCGTGAGGGCGGCTGTCCACTCAGCAACAGTCGAGCCTGCCGGCAGCGTCGCCGGTAGTGCTTTGTTGAGCTGGTAGTAGTTGTCGATGTTTGCCATGTTTTCGATCAGGCTGGGCTGCAGCGTGTCCAGATAATAGATCGCATGGCCTTTCGCGGTGGTGAGCCCGTCGTTGATTTGTGTCTGGTATTGCGACAGACCGTCGATGCCAGAAAAATCCACCTGGGGCTGTTCGAGAACGCTATTTGCATAGGTTTGAACGGTCAGGGCAGCACACATTTGCTGAGTGTTTGCATCGCCAATTGCTGTCGCATTTCCGCTGATATCCGGCATTTTTACCCTCGCTATTAAATTCAGATTGCATTGAACGCGACCTGAAGTGGCCGCACGTAACGAACGCCGAGTGAAAGCACGGAACCCCGAGTTGCGGGATTAGATGAAGGCCCCCGAGCGAACCGCAGTGTTCGTATTAATCGTCTTCCCGGCTTATGGTAGTGCTGGCCTGCAGGCTTTTTTATGCGTTACGGCTTGCACTGATTCCCTGCGAAGCCAGAAGGATAACAGGGCGAATTTTGCCGTATGGTGTGATACTTTTCTTACGACCGATTCAATTAGTAAGAGGGACGTGCGTCGCGCGACCAGCGAAATCGGTCCACTGATCAGTCGAAAAATCGTATAGTTTGCAGCCTCGTGCGGTGTCGAAGTACCAACGCCACGAAAACCGCTGCACGACGATCCGTTCCGGAAGCATCGCTTCGAGGGTTCGCTGAGCACCGACGAGCCCGTATAGAGGGAGACTCATGTCGACGTGATGCGCGGTGTGCTCCATGATGTGATGAAACAGCGCGCCAAAACGCCAGCGAAAGGTCAAGTGCACCGTCGTGGATACGAACGGATCTGAACGCCCCCATTTCGCGCGATCGTCGTACCAGCGGATTTGCGGATGCGTGTGGTGCGCGTACACGACGAAACCCACCATCGCGCACCAGAACAGGAACGGCACCCCGAACCCGCATGCGATTGACGGGACCACCCCCCGCTGCGTGGCGCGAGCGATCCACGCGAGCGCGCCGATCCACAGCAGTGCGAACACCGATACCAGCGTGCAGTCACGGAAGAACACGGGGCGCCGCGTCGGCATTGCGGCCCGCGACGGGAAAAACATCTTCGTCCACCAAATTTCGATCATGTAGTAAAGACCAGGCGCCCAGCCGCTGCGATAGATACGTTCCAGTGCGCGCCGTGGCCCACTCAAGGCGCGATATTCCTGGATCGTCAGCGGTGCCCACACAAAATCGACGCCTTTCAGGTTCGTGTAGCCGTGATGCACCACGTTGTGACCCACTTGCCACAGGCTGTACGGCGTGAGCGACGGCAGGAAGGCGATCCGGCCCAGCCAGCGGTTGAGCGTGCGGTGCCGGGTCAGGCTCTCATGACATGCGTCGTGACCGATGACGAAGAGCCGTCCGATGACGAAGCCCGCCATGCATCCGAATACGGTCTTCAGCACGAACCCGTGCGCGAACACGCTCGCGGCGAGCGCACACAATAGCAAAACGTAGTCGAACACGAGCAGCAGAAGCGCATAGGCGGTGCGGCGTTCGGCGAACGGTGTCAGCCACGAGCGGATGACCTTGCGATGGGGCAATGGCTCATTGGCGGGAACGGGGTGATTCGGACTGTTCATGAAAAAAGACCGGTAGAGCGGTGCAGCACAACACTACGCACGCGGCCGACGGCTGCATGCCGTGTCCGCGATGATGTGACCAGACAGTTTCGCGCTGGTGGCGAGTCAGCGCGACATCATGTTCATGCTGACATTGTGCATCACCCAGATCGTGCCGAAGATCAGGAACAGCGCGGCGAGCGCGGTGTAGCATAACGCCAGCACGTTCCAGCGCTGGCCGCGCGACAGGTCGAGATGCAGGAACGTCACCAGTTGCACAACGATCTGCACGAACGCCAGCAACGCGAGCGCCATAATCGCGGAGCCGGGCGGCAGCAACCGTTGCGTGACGATCGAGAATGAGCCAGCAGTCAGCGCTACGGCAAGCACGAAACCGGTGATATAACCGGCGACGTCACCACGCGAGGCGGTCGTGGACGTCGAGTGTGAATGGACCATTTAGAGCATGCTCCCGAGATAGACGAACGAAAACACGCAGATCCACACGATGTCGAGGAAGTGCCAGAAGAGGCTCAGGCATGTCAGACTCGTGAGGTCGCGACCGGACAGTTCAGGCGAGCGGACGACATGCACGACGAGCACGGCCATCCAGACGAGGCCGGCTGTCACGTGCAGGCCGTGGGTGCCAACCAGCGTGAAGAACGACGACAGGAAGGCGCTGCGACTGGGCCCAGCACCGTCGGCGACCAGGTGCGAGAACTCGCGCAGCTCTAACGCGAGGAACAGCGCGCCAAGCACGAACGTCACGAGGAGCCAGCTGATCA
The DNA here is from genome assembly GCF_014397665.1 of Paraburkholderia sp. UCT2. Lineage (NCBI taxonomy): Bacteria > Pseudomonadati > Pseudomonadota > Betaproteobacteria > Burkholderiales > Burkholderiaceae > Paraburkholderia > Paraburkholderia sp. UCT2. The sequence goes on along the minus strand of NZ_VZQO01000004.1, from coordinate 201,899 downwards.
CGGCACCACGCCCCTGGCGCTGCGCGCCGAGCATCGCGAAGCCGTAGGTGGTGCTGCTCAGCAGCAGCACGCCGGTTTGAAGTGCGACACTCGGGATGTCGAACAGGTCCCGTCCGGACGCGCCACCCGCGAACTCGTGCGCCATTACGGCGAACACGCCGAACAGCGACGCGAACAGCATGCAGTCGGTCATCAGGTACAGCCAGAAGCCGAATACGGTGGGCGTTGGGCCGTGGTCAGCGCTCGACCTGCCGTGATGGACGAGTAATGCAGATTGCGTCATGGATCAGGTCTCCGCGGATTCGGGTAATTCAAGGGCGGCCGGGGTGGGTGCGCTGCCGCGTCGTGCTTCGATTTCGCGCACGCGCGAGGCCGGAATCACGTAGCCATGGTCGTCGCGGAAGCTACGCGCGATCAGCGCGGCGACGATCGCGAGGAAGGCCAGCACGGCGAGCCACGTGATGTGCCAGACGCCGGCGAAGCCGAGCACGAGGCTGAATGCGCCGATCAGGAACCCGTCCGCGGTATTCGACGGTAGGTGGATGTCCTCGTAATGCGCCAGTGCGGCATTTGCTGCGCCGCTTTCCTTCATGTGCGCGAACGCGTCGATCTGGTGGACGACCGGTATGCGCGCGAAGTTGTAGACAGCGGGCGGCGACGAGGTGGCCCATTCGAGCGTGCGGCCGTTCCACGGGTCGCCCGTCAGGTCGCCGTATTCCGGCTCGTTGCGATGGATCACGCTCACGACGACCTGGGCGATCTGGTGCACGACACCGAGTGCGATCAGCACCACGCCGCATGCGGCGACGAACAGCCAGGGATGCCAGGTCGGGTTGTCGTAGTGATTCAGGCGCCGGGTCATGCCCATGAAGCCGAGCACGTAGAGCGGCACGAACGACACGTAGAAGCCGACGAACCAGCACCAGAACGCCCGCTTGCCGAGCTTCTCGTTAAGCTTGAAGCCGAACGCCTTCGGGAACCAGTAATGGAAGCCCGCGAGATAGCCGAACACGACGCCGCCTATGATCGCGTTGTGAAAGTGCGCGATCAGGAACAGGCTGTTGTGCAACACGAAGTCCACGCCCGGGATCGCCATCATCACGCCCGTCATGCCGCCGATCGTGAACGTGACCATGAAGCCGATCGTCCACAGCACGGGTGCGGTGAACTCGATGCGACCGCGGTACATCGTGAACAGCCAGTTGAAGATTTTCACGCCCGTGGGGATCGCGATGACCATCGTCATAATGCCGAAGAACGCGTTCACGTCCGCGCCGGAACCCATCGTGAAGAAGTGGTGCGCCCACACGAGGAATGCGAGCACCGTGATCGCGCACGACGCGTAGACCATCGTTCTGTAGCCAAACAGCGGTTTCTTCGCGAAGGTCGCGATCACTTCCGAGTAGATGCCGAACGCGGGCAGCACGAGGATGTACACCTCCGGGTGGCCCCACGCCCAGATCAGGTTCAGGTACAGCATCGCGTTGCCGCCGAGCTCGTTTGTGAAAAAGTGCATGCCTGCGTAGCGGTCGAGGCCGAGCAGTGCGAGCGTCACGGTTAGGATCGGGAACGTTGCCATGATCAGCACGTTCGAGCACAGCGCGGTCCACGTGAACACCGGCATCTTCATCAGCGTCATGCCGGGCGCGCGCAGCTTGACGATCGTCACGAAGAAGTTGATCGCGGTAATCAGCGTACCGACGCCGGAGAGCTGCAGACTCCAGATGTAGTAGTCGACCCCGACGCCCGGACTGAACTGCAGCTCCGACAGCGGTGGATACGCGAGCCAGCCGACCTGCGCGAACTCGCCGATCACGAGCGACAGATTGATCAGGATCGCGCTGATCGCCGTCATCCAGAAGCTCAGCGAATTCAGGAACGGGAAGGCGACGTCGCGCGCGCCGATCTGCAGCGGCACGACAAGATTGAAGAGGCCGACCATCAGTGCCATCGCCATGAAGAAGATCATGATGACACCGTGCGCGGTGAATATCTGGTCGTAGTGGTGCGGCGGCAGGTAACCGGGGCCGTGAAACGCGATCGCGAGCTGAAGCCGCATCATTACGGCGTCGACAAAACCGCGCACGAGCATCAGCACCGCGACGATGATGTACATGATGCCGATCTTCTTGTGATCGACGCTTGTCAGCCACTCGGTCCAGAGCCACTTCCAGCGGCCGAGCTTCGTGAGCGTGACGATGACCGCCAGCACGATGAGCGCCATGAACGCGGCCGCGCCCATGATGACCGGCTGATCGAACGGAATCGCGCCGGGCGTGAGTTTTCCAAACATGGCTTACTCCGTGGTCTGCGTGCGACAGGCGGCGTCGCGGAAGGCCGTGACGTTGCCGTTGTTGTATCGGGCAACGATGTTGCGGAACAGGTACTGGTCGATCGATGAGAAGTAGCGTACCGACTGCTTCTCGCTCGGCTTCGCGACTTCGGCGTATTCGTCCATGCTCAGGCGGTCCGGCGAAGCCTTGACCTTCCGCACCCATGCGTCGAAGTCGGTGGCGCTCGTCGCGAGCGTGCGGAACTTCATGTCGGCGAATCCCTTGCCGCTGAAGTTGGCGGACATGCCTTCGAAATTTCCCGGTGCATCCGCGATCAGGTGCAGACGCGTCTGCATGCCGACCATTGCATACACCTGGGTACCGAGTTGCGGGATGAAGAATGAGTTCATCACCGAATCGGACGTGATCCGGAAATTCACCGGCGTATCGACTGGCACGGCGAGCTGGTTCACCGACGCAATGCCGAGGTCCGGGTAGATGAAGAGCCACTTCCAGTCGAGCGCGACCACCTCGACGTCGATCGGCTTCACGCTCGACTGCAGCGGCCGGTACGGGTCGAGCTCATGCGTGGTGCGCCAGGTCAGGATACCGAGGTACAGGATGATCAGGGCGGGGATCGTCCAGACGACGATCTCGATCGCCGTCGAGTGCGCCCATTTGGGTGCATAGACCGCGTGACGGTTCGACGCACGGTAGCGCCACGCGAAGAACAGCGTCAGCAGGATCACCGGGATCACGACGATCAGCATCGCCCACGTGGCGGTGGCGATCAGCGACTTCTCGGCCGCGCCGACGCTCCCTTTTGGATCAAGCACAGTCAGATCACATCCCGATAGACAGGCGCTCAATGTCGTGACGATGGCTATCGACCGTTTCCTTAAGGCTTTTCTGTCTGTCATAGTGGTGAAGTCCGGGTTGTGGCACTTTTGACCTGAAGCTGGCTTGACGCATGCGGCATCACACTCGCAGCATCATGGTCCGACAACCGGCCAGCTTTGTGATTGATGTCGATCAAGGACGAACAAAGCGGCGGGGTGTGGTGCACTGACGCAGTGCGCGGGCTAAATCAGGCGACAGTCTGCTGCGACAAACCGTAGATCAGGTCGACGTTAATTGAGAGAAATCCCGCATCGCGTGCGCCGCTGAGTGCGCGTTCCACCACATCGAGTGGCTGGATGCGATTGACAGCCTGCTGAACGTCGGTAGCAAAGTCCTGTACGCCGAAGCTCGCTCGGTTGAAGCCGAGGCGCGCGAGTGGTGAAAGCGTTTCGGTGCTGACGGTTCGCGGATCAATTTCGATCGCAAGTTCTGCGTCGATCGAGAACGCGAAGCGGTTCTGCAGTTGCTGGACAAGCTCTTCGAGTTCGGCAACAGGGAAGAAGGTCGGCGTTCCATCTCCCAGATGCAGTTGCACGGTTCGCCGGTCAGGTCCGAGATGTGACGCGACCAGGTCCATCTCACGAACGAGGTAGCTCAGATATCTGGCGCTGCAGCCATGGTCCTGCGTAATGACCTTGTTGCATGCGCAGAAGTAGCAGAGTGATCTGCGTGCCGTTCGGCGGCTGCAGCCAGTCCGGCAATGGCTGCGAAATCGGTGTCTCCGGGTGCGAGAAACATCCTGGGTACCAGTCAATGCGGTTGAAGGCCAATAGTCCGGCCTCAAGGCTCCCGCTATCTCGACATTCCTACGCGTGACCCGATGTCGCATCTTGACTTCGGGATCGGGACCGGTTGATCCTGCGCAAGGGCAGCCCTGATTTGCGCGTCGACAATTCCCCGCATACGTCAACAAGGGGAAAGCGATGAAGCACATGATTAAGGCCGTCATGATCGTGGCAAGCCTGTGCACTACCGGTTTGTTCGAAGTGCTGGCATACGCGGATGACGTAAGCGCGAACGGAAGCACGATGGCAGGCCAGGTGCCGGCGGATGGGATCCACGCCGGTGACGTGCTCGTGCGTCTGCGTGCCATCTCGATCGAGCCCGAAGTACACACCAGCGGCACGTTGTCGTCGCTCGGCGTGGGTGTCAATAACGCACTCGTGCCGGAGTTGGATTTGACCTATATGATCCGCGACGCGATCGGCATCGAGCTGATTCTCGCCACCTCGCGGCACCACGTGACGTCTGGCCTCGGCGATCTAGGTGGCGTGAACGTGCTGCCACCGACGCTGCTGCTGCAATATCACTTCAACCATGCTGGCATGATCCGACCGTATGTCGGCGCGGGGGTCAACTACACGTATTTCTACAACGACGGCCTGAGCGCGGGCTCCGAAGGCATCCAGGTGTCACGCAGCAGCTTCGGTCCGGCGGTGCAGGCTGGCGTCGACGTGCAGATCACGAAGACCGTCTTTCTCAACGCGGATATCAAGAAGATCTGGATGCACACGGACGTCTCGCTCGGCGATAGTTCGTTGGGCCGGCTGGACATCGACCCACTGGTACTGGGAATAGGCGTCGGGATGAAGTTCTAGCGAGCGCGCAATGACAGACCACAGCTCGCACCAACGGGCGATCCGCTGCGCCCCATCCACCTGAAACGGAGATCTGATCACTATGCCCCTGTACGACTACCGCTGCGCGGCCTGCGGCCACGCGTTCGAAACGCTGGTGCGCGCCGGCCACACGCCCGTCTGCCCGCAATGCGGCGGCACCGCGCTGGACAAGCAGGTCAGCGCGCCGGCCTCGCCCGGCAAGAGCCGCGCGATCATCTCCCGCGCGCGGCGTCAGGCGGCGCGCGAAGGGCACCTCAGCAACTATTCGCCGGCCGAGCGTCGCAAGCTGCTGCGCTGAGCCCAACGGGGAATCGCGCTGTCGATGTATATAAACCTCGAGGGCGCCTACGGGATGGCACTCAGTCTCACCGTCTTGATGGCCGGCACGCTGGATCAGGCCACCGCCGACAGCCTGCTGGAACGCGCGAAGGGCATCTGCCCGTATCTCGACGCGTGGCTTCGCAACATTGCGTCAGCACGGCCGCCCTCCTCGCGCTCGCGCGCTTCGATGACCACGACGGAAACGTCCTGCGCATGCAGTACGCGCGCCAGCGCGAGGCCGAGTTGCCTGCAGCAGGGTCGCGCCGGCGGCAACGCCGTAGGTCTTGCCCGAAGGCAGTACGGTCAATGTGGTCATGACGGCGATCTTGATAAAGGGCTACGGATAAAGAACGATGGATAGCGGCCACGCTTCACGCGGCCAGTGCGGGTTGCATGGCATCCACCAACGCTTCGGCGAACCCGCCCAGCGGCATCGCGATGCACGTGATGCCCTGCTCTTCGGGAAAGCGCGCCTCCATACGCGTCGGTTCGTCGGGCAGCCTCACAGATAAATGGCGGCGCCGGCGCCCACGTTGGTCGCGGTGTCTTTCAGCGTCTTGACGATGTACTTGACCTGGTCGGTGTCGAGTAGCGTGTGCAGCGGCAGCGCCAGCGCGCGATCGCCGATGCGCTCGGTGTCGGGCAACAGGCCGCTCTTGCGGCCGATCGCATCGCCCGCGTTCATGTAGTGGAACTGCTGATGCAGCGGATGGCTGTAGGCCACCGTCTCAATGCCGCAAGATTTCATGTCGTCGATCATCTGGGCGCGCGCGCTCTGCGTAAAACGCTTGCCCAAATGCACAACATAGAGCATCCAGTGCACTTCTTCGACGTCCTCGGCCACGTAGGCCGGCTTGATCCCTTCGAAGCTTTGCATCTCCTCGTGATACCAGGTCTCGACCTGCTTTCGCTGCGCGAGGCGCGTGTCGAGTTCGGCCAGTTGCGCGAGACCGAGCGCGGCGGTCAGATCACTGATGCCCGCCTGCAGCGGCACCCGCGAGCCGACCGAGACGGACGCGCGGTCCGTGACGCGCCGCTCGCGCAGATAGCGCAGTTCATGGACGAGTTCGTCATCGTCGGTGACGAGCATGCCGCCCGCTCCTGTGCACAGCGCGGACGGGCTGGAGAAGTCGAACACTGATACGTCGCCGAAACAGCCGACGTTGCGGCCCCGGTAGCGCGAGCCCAACGCCTCAGTACTGTCTTCGATCAGCCGCAAGCGCTGCGCGTCGGCCAGTTCGCGCAGCAGCGCCCACGCGGCCGGGTGGCCGTTGGTATTGCCGGCGAGGATCGCGCGCGTGCGAGGGCCGATCTTCTGCGCGGCTTTTTCGGCGCTCAGACAACCACTCCAGTAGTCGATGTCGGCGAACACCGGCACGGCTCCCGCCAGCGTGATCGCCTGCGCCACCTGATGCCAGGTGTGCGACGCGCAGACCACCTCGTCTCCCGGGCCGATCCCCGTCGCGCGCAACGCAATCCAGGTGGCGAGCGTGCCGCTCGCGACCGCGACCGCATACTCCCGGCCAACCCAGCCCGCAAACGCGCGCTCGAACGAATCAAGCATTGGCCCGTCGCTCCAACGCGAGGATTGCAGCACCGCGTTGACGAGATCGATCTCGCGCGCCGCGCAAGCCGGTTCGCTCAGCGCGATCTCATCGATTTCCATGCGCCTTCTCCTCGGTCAGGATCAACGCATCGGCCTCTTCAGGCCGCTGCGTGATGGACCTGCAATGCCCGGCCGACATCGCGAAATAGATACTGCGCACACCGAACCGAAGCGCTGCTGTCTCGTCGCGCATCACCGTTGCGCTGACATGCATTGTGCGCACCTCGGGATAACGTTCGTGCCATTGCGCGGCAGCGTCGCGTAGCGTCGGTGCCGTGCGGAGCAGGTCCGCCGCGAAGTCCAATTGCTCGGCGTTCAGGCTCATCTCACTCCTCCACGCCAGCAATGCGCCGCGCTTCGACCGTGATGGGCAGTGGCGTATCGTCGGCCATCGCGGGCAATTCGAGTTGCCAGCCGTTCGCGAGCGTGACGAGACCGCCCCACATCCCGGGCTGCGCCATCGCGACAATGGGCTCTTCCAGGTCCTTCTTTGGCACGTAGGCGCTCAGCGCGCCCTTGCTGTCCTTGCGGATCATGACTTTCATGGTTGCGGACTCCGGAGATTGATGACAGGTTCAAACCAGCTTCAAGCGGGATGCGCTGCTTCCTCCAGCAGTGGACGAAGCAACGGCGGTAGATGGGCGAGCACGTACTCAATGTCCTGCGCCGTAGTGATTTCGCCGAGCGACAGCCGCACCGCTGCAACACGACCTCGGCGGGAAGCTCGCCGAAGCGCAGGTAGCTGGTGCCGGGCCGACGCGGTGCCTGCGCCGGCGAAGATCAACTCTGCGGGCTTGCAATCGAGCGCTCGCGCGATCGTCGCGCGGGCCGCAGCGAGCGTGCCCTTCGCCTGCTGCCCGACGGCATGCTGCGACGACGCGTTGCCCCACACATCCGTCAGGATGGACAGCATCGCCTGCCACGGCGGAGGCTGGCGGCATGGTCGCGTTGTGGTCGAGATAGATCGTCGCCCGGCTCCGTTAGTTTGCTTCACGGCCAGAACACGCATTCGCGATCGATGCACAGCGTGTCCAGCAGCTCGGCCAGATCGGTGCTCTCATGCTGGGGCATCCATCGGTGCGACGCATGATCGCGCGCGCTCAGGTGCCACATACCGTCTTCATCGCGCGTGAGCCAGGCTATGTCGATCAGCCCGCCATTCGCGTCGACATTGCGGGAGCAGCACGGGCTCTCGACACGGAACCCCTGCCCGTCGCGCAGCACGCGCGGCAGCACATAGCGGTAGCGGGTACGCTCGCGCAGCGCTTGCTCGATCTGGCGCTGGGTCAGGTCGAACGGGCGGCCCGCGCGCAAACCGTCGCGCGGCGGCGCCGCTTCTGGCGCGCTCGCCTGAACCGTCATGACATGGCTCCTTCTTCGGGTAGCAGGCCGGCGGGTGCGGGCGCAATTTCATTCTCCGTGCATCCGACGACACAGTTGCCGAACTCCACCAGATAGACCGGCTCGCCGCTCTCAACCACCTGCCCGACGTTGACGATTTCGCCGACCGTACCCGCCTCGGCCAGACAATCGTCCTGGCCGCGCTCCGGAAAGCTGCCGTCGTTGCACAGGTCATCCAGCGCGATCACGCGCATGCCCCACTGATAAGCAGGCTGAACCGGTTCGATACTCATGCTGACGGCTCCTGCGGTTGCGACGTTTCCGGCTGGACCCGCGTGCCGATCTTGTGCAGCGCTTCGGCCCGCTCGCCCAAGCCTTGCAGCACGTCGTCCGGCAGGTTGTCGAGCGTGCATAGCTCTTTCGCGCGCATGCCGACACGGTGGCCGCTCTCGACGAAATCCACCGCGTAGATATAGAACTGCTGAAGGAAGGTGTCGATGCTGGTGACGTAGCCAATCTCGCCCTTGTTCACCAGCACTTCGCCGATGTCCTTGCCGTTGTAGGTGCCGTCGTTGCGGATCACCGCGCGTGCGATCACGCGCTCGCCGTAGTTGAAGCGCGGGGGAAACGCGACCTCGATCAGGTCGTCGTCGCGGTTGATGTCAGCCATGCTTCACTCCTGCTGATCGTTGCGTCTGTCCGGTGGTCATCAGGCTAGCGACCTCGCCCGACTGCCGGCGCTGCCGCGCGAGCGCGCGCACCTCTTCGTCCGCGTCATCCACCAGCGACGCCACGATTTCGCCAGCGGCGCGCCGCGCGACTTGCCAGCGCACTCGCCAATCGGGATCGAACGCGAGGCGCGATAGCAGCGTCGCGGGCAGACGCTCGGCGACGATGCGGCGTACCTCGGCCTCGCTGTCGTCGGCAATACGCAGCAGCGCGGGCATCTCAAGACGCTCGGCCAGCCCCATCCGGACTACGCGATCAGGGCCGCCGATCATCTGCGGCAGCAGCGCGAGCGGCAGACGCTGCGCCACACATTCGCGCACGCCGTAGTCGGCATCGCCCCGCATGCCGACCAATGCAGCAGACGACAGGCGCTGCGCCACGCGAATCCGCACCTGGCGATGCGGATCGTGGATCAGGCGCGCCAGTTGCGCCTGCGGCAATCGCAACGCGAGCAGCAGCCGGACCATCTCGTCCGGGTCGCCGAGCAATGCGGGCAGACAAAACACACCGGCGTGACTCGCTGGCCCGCAACCGTGCTCCGCCGGCAACTCGCGGAACCGCACGTACCCGCAGCCGGCGCAGTCGAGCGGGCCGCCCTGCCAGTGGCGCGGTGCAATGTCGCCGCCTGGTACGCGCACGTTCTGTACGCTCATGGTTGCGTCCCCGTCCAGCCGCGCGTCGGATACGCACTCAGCGCATCCATTGCTTCGTCGGACCCGACGCCGGTCGCATGACGATCCAAGACTTGCGAAAGCAGCGCGCCCCCCACCCGGTCTTCGGGATCGAGCCGGCGCAATTCGCGCAGTAGCATGCGCGCTTCTTCAAAGTCGCCGAGACGCATGTTGAGGTACGCGAGGCCCTTCAGCGTGAACAGATAAAAACGTGCGGCCGCGTCATAACGCGTGGTCACGATCGCGGCCGCAAGTGGTTCGTCGCCGAAATCTGAGCTCAGCGCGGTGCGGGCGACCGCCAGCGCGTCTTCGCCGATCGCACGCGCCTGCGCCAATTGATGGCCGTAGAAGTAAAAGCGGTACAGCGCGATCAACGGCACCGGATGGCGCGGCGCGGCGGCGCGGGCGCGTTGCAACAGCGCGAGCGCCTCGTCGGGGCGCTCGCGCAACCGACCCGCCTCGGCGATCAATGCATTGACGCCCGACGGCAAGCCGCCGCCAATCGCGCTCTGCGCAAACGCGGTCATTACGTCGTCGAGGGCACGGTCGCCGGACTCCATCGCCATCGCTCCTCTTCAGGAGATCTGACGCGGCAGCGGCGGCCGCCCGCGGCCAATCGCGCTGACATCGATGGTCGCCACGCCCGGCGGCGCCGATTCCGCACTGCTGCTGCAACCACAAGCGGCCTGGTTCGGATTGAAGAAGATCAGGCCGGACTGGGTTGGCGTGTCGGCGAAATCGATCGTTATGCCTTCGAGCATCAGCCGGCTCTCAGCCGGCAGGAATACGCGCAGGCCGTTGATGTCGAGTTCCTGTTCGCCTGGTTGCAGCGCCGGCTCGGCGGTGAATTCCGCGGTATAGCCGGAACAGCCGCCGGCGCTCACCACCAGACGAAAGCCGGCCCCAGCCGGCAGGCCCGAAAAGCGCACGATACGACGCATGAACTTCTCGGCGGCGCTCGTAACAGTTACGTTGGACAGCATGATGCGTAGTCTCCTGATGGATGAATGGCCGGCCCGGCCACGAGCCAGACTCAAACCTGAACGATGCAGCCGTCCACGGGACACACGGCGACGCACTGCGGGTCGTCGAAGTGGCCTTCGCATTCGGTGCATTTCTTGGGGTCGATCGCGAACACGCCGCCTTTCTCGCTGATCGCGACATTGGGGCATTCGGGTTCGCACGCCGAGCATCCCGTACAGGTGGACGCAATAATCTTCAGAGGCATGGAGGCTCTCCTGTTGTCCTGTCTGGAAGGGTGTGGGGTGTCACGCCGCTGAGGCTGACGAGGTGTAAGCACCCTGGCGGATCGAAGCATCGCCGCGGTCCCGGTGCACGATGGCGCCGCTGGCGATGCAACTGCGGTAGTCGTTGAACCAGGCAAGCACCGCTTTTTCGATAAATTCGCCGACGTACTGATCGACCGGCTCGATGCCCGCTTGCGCCAGTTCGTCTTTCGGGCAGGCGCCGATCTTCGCGACCAGCACCGCGTGGCAGTCGCGAAGCGCGCGCACGACCGACGGTAGTTGCTCGTCGTCGCCGTAACCGCCCCGGCAATACAGGTCCACCCGGCGATGGCCGACGAACAGCGCTTCGGCTGCCGAGACCTCGAAGATCTGAAACTCCGTGACGTGGCCGAAGTGCTCGTTGACCCGGCCGCCGCCCTTCGTTGCGACCGCGACCAGCACCTTCATGTCGTCGGCGACGTCGATCTCGCGAGAGACAGCCAGCGCTTCCTGCTTCGCGTCGTGCTGCGCCTGACGCTCGGCTTCGACGCGCTGCTGGTATTCACGGCGGCGGTCGAGGTCGTAGACCACTTCCATCTGCTCGATCTTGTCGAGCGTGAAATCCTCGCTGCGGTCCTCGCCCAGCAGGCCAACCGCATCCGCGCGGCACTGGCGGCAATGACGCATCAGGTTGGCGCCGCCCATGCAGGCGTCCTGCACGGCCTTGAGTTCCTGCGCAGTCGGTCCGCGCTGGCCACTCAGGCCAAAGTGAGTGCCGTGCTCGGGCTCCGAGATCAGCGGCATGATGTTATGCAGGAACGCGCCGCGTTTCTTGACGTCGCGGTTGACCTCGATCAGGTGCTCCTCGTTGATGCCGGGAATCAGCACCGAGTTGATCTTGGTCAGCACGCCGCGTGCGGTGAGCATCTCGAGACCCTGCATCTGCCGGTCATGAAGGATGCGGGCTGCTTCGTAACCGGTCACGCGCTTGTGCTTCCAGAAAATCCACGGATAGATTTTCTCGCCCACCGCCGGGTCGACCATGTTGATGGTGATTGTCACGTGGTCGATGTTGTACTTGCAGATTTCGTCCACGAGGTCGGGCAACGCCAAGCCATTGGTCGACAGGCACAGCTTGATGTCCGGCGCCTGTTCCTGCAGCATCCGGAACGTCTCGAAGGTCTTCTTCGGGCTCGCCAGCGAATCACCGGGACCGGCGATGCCAAGCACCGTCATCTGTGGAATCTCGCTTGCGACCGCCACGACCTTCTTCACTGCCTGTTGCGGCGTTAGCTTCTGAGAGACCACGCCGGGACGCGACTCGTTCGCGCAGTCGTATTTGCGGTTGCAGTAGTTGCACTGGACGTTGCAAGCCGGCGCCACCGCCACATGCATGCGCGCATAGTGATGATGGGCTTCTTCCGAGTAGCATGGGTGATTCTTGACCTTCTCCCAGATGTCCGGCGGCATGTCGTCGAGACTACCCGACGCGCCGCAGCTGGCCCTACCCTCGCCACCGTGCGTGCCGCAGCCGCCACCGGTGGACGGGTCTTCGATCTTCACGCCGAGCGGTTTAATCTGCCCGATGCTGATATAGGCCGCTGCGGGCAAGTCGCTCGCATTTGAACTCGCTTGCATGGATATCTCCTCGCAACCAACGGCGGCCGCGCGCAAGCCATAGAGCCAGATCCATGCCACTCGACAAGAACGCCAGGAATCAACGGGTTAGGATATATTTCGCAGTTCTGTTTGATCCCGGCGCGCGACGTATCCCTACAATCTCGTTGCGTCGTGTCGGTGTTGCGACAAATCTCACACGACCCGGACAGCATGTTCCGAACCAGCGAGATGGACCCGCACAAACCAGATCAATCGTTCGCGTTCACCCTCCGGCTTCCCCGGCTTGCGATGTCGCGAACGTGTAATCGTCCGCTGCTGCTCGTCACGCGAAAGACCCGTAGAGCTCAGGCCGCGCAGTTGCCCGTCCGGTTCGGCCAGCACCACAAAGGCGCGCCGCCACTCCATCGTCTGCACAAGATAGTTCAGGGACTCGCGGAAGGCTTTCGCCACATCGAGCGACGAAACCAGCGTCTTGCTCACCTCGTAGACGCCGTCCAACGCTTGCCCTGAATGTTCACCGTTGACTTCCCCTTCGTGCGCTGCGCGCTTTCGATGTACCAGCGCAAGGTGCACGATCGACGCAAAGACACAGCGTTTGAAGTAAGCGCATTTCTACGCCTGACGATTCAGCCATCGCGCGTGTCAATCCCGCGCGCGTAACGACAAATCCGACAAAAAGAACGGCGGCAATCCTCACTCGTCGGGCGCATCGACACAAAAACAACAGCGAAACAACAGCGGCCCAGCTGAAAGAGGCCACTAGAGCGTGAAAATCCATTGGCATGGAAGTTGCCCTGAAGGTCGCATTACCCCGCTTTCAGGAGCCTGCGATGTCGGATTTCCAACGCGTGAGTACCGCCCTCCATCCGCGCGGCGCCAACCCGGTGCATCTGGATCATGCCGCCACCACGCCGGTCGATCCGCGCGTGATCAGACGCATGCTGCCTTACCTGACCGAGATGTACGGCAATCCCGCCAGCCGTTCGGATGCCTATGGCTGGGTCGGCGAAGAAGCGGTGGAACTGGCCCGCGAGCAGGTCAGCTCGCTCGTCAACGGGGACCCGCACGAGATTGTCTGGACCTCGTGGGGCTCCGGACGCGCATGCGGATCGCGTGCCAAATGCACGGCGGCGTCCACGAGCGCGGCATGCGTTCGGGGACGTTGTGCACGCATCAGATCGTCGAGGAACTGCCATTGCCGCCGGTCGAGATCCACTGCTCGATTCTCGCGCCGAGGACGCGATCAAGGCGGCCGTGTCTGACTTTCGCTCGCTCCAGACGATTCGAGGCACAGCAGCCGACGACCTGTAACTCGCCGAGCAACCGACCTGCTCGTCTAACCCGAAGTGAGTCCATTCAAGCCTGAGAGGAACCTCCATGGAAACGCTCATCCAATCGGCTTCCGCCACACCCGGCGTCATGCCCGGCCTACTCGAATTCACGCCTCAGGCTGCTGCGAAAGTGGCCTCGCTGATCGAGGAAGAAGGCAATCCCAACCTGAAGCTGCGGCTGTACGTGTCCGGCGGCGGCTGTTCGGGCTTCCAGTACGGCTTCGCGTTCGACGACCAGGTGGCGGACGACGACGTGCAGATCGTCACGGACGGCGTCACGCTGCTGGTCGATTCGATGAGCCAGCAATACCTGCCCGGCGCGCGCGTCGACTACGAAGACAATCTGGAAGGTTCGCGCTTCGTCATTCACAACCCCAATGCGCAGAGCACCTGTGGCTGCGGCAGTTCGTTTTCCGTGTGAGGCAATCATGAAATCTCACTGACTGGCGCCTCCCGACGACGAGGAGAACAACCAGTTCGACATTGCGTGGGGCCTTGGATAGCCGATGGATAGCCAATCCCTACAGCGTTTGCATCGCGCCGACCGCGTCCGCACGTCCTGGCTGACCACGCCCATCGCGTCGCGCATCGCTTTCTGCAGCGCCGTGTTCATCGCTACACCTGGCTGTTCGAAACAGGACATTCGCGACAGGTCTTCGTTGGAACCGCTTCATCACAGCGCCAGCGAACACCGGAAAGCCCCGCGGCAAGCGGCTATTCGCACTAACCGTGCATGGCGCAGTACTTGCAAACCGTATGATCAAATGCCTAAAGGACAACTTCCCGTGTCGAATCCGATCATCAACGACACCACACTGCGCGACGGCGAACAGACCGCTGGCGTCGCATTCACGGTTGCCGAAAAATGCGCGATTGCCGAGGCGCTCTCAAGCGCCGGCGTACCCGAACTGGAAATCGGTATCCCCGCGATGGGTGCCGAGGAAATCCATTGCATCCAGACCATCGTCGCGCTGAATCTCGACGCCGATCTGATGGTCTGGGGCCGTCTCACCGACGCGGACCTGGCGTCGGCCTTGTGCTGCAATGCCGACATCATTCACCTGTCGATTCCCGTGTCCGATATCCAACTTCAACACAAATTGCGCCAGCCGCGCTCGTGGGTGCTCGCGCAGGTGAATCGCGTGATCAGCGCCGCCGTCAAAAGCGGCCGCAAGGTTTCGCTGGGCGCGGAGGATGCCTCGCGCGCGGACCCCTCGTTCCTTGCCGACGTGGCGCGGCACGCGCAACAGTGCGGTGCGCAACGCATCCGCTTTGCGGACACGCTCGGCGTCCTCGATCCTTTTTCGACCTATGAAGCGATTGCGCGATTGCACGACGCGGTCGATCTGGAAATCGAAGTCCACGCGCACAACGACCTCGGGCTCGCGACCGCGAACACCCTTGCCGCACTGCGCGCCGGCGCAACCCACGCCAACACCACTGTCAATGGTCTCGGCGAACGCGCCGGAAATGCCGCGCTGGAGGAGATCGTGATGGGCGTGCGCCATATCATGGGTCGCAACACCGGCGTCGACACGACCGCGCTATTGAGCATCTCGCGGCTTGTCGAACGGGCTTCAGGACGCCCGGTCGCGCTGAACAAAAGCATTGTCGGCGCCAGCGTATTCACGCACGAGTCCGGCATCCACACAGACGGGCTCGCGAAGAATGCATCGACCTACGAGAGCTTCGACCCCGCCGAACTCGGTCGCGAACGCTCGGTCGTGCTCGGCAAGCATTCGGGTTCGCAAAGCGTGCGCCGGGCTTATGACGCGCTCGGCCTGGCCGTCAATGAAAAGCTGCTCGTGCTGCTGCTGACCCGGATCCGCCACCATGCCACCCAGCACAAGCAAACGCCCAGCGCCGCCGACCTGTATCGCTTCCTGATCGAGGTGCGCTACACCGTCGGAGAATTGTCATGAGCGGCGCTGTGGTCGGCTTCACGAAGTGTGTCGCGAAACCCGAACAGTCGGGCACGACGACGCCGTGCGCCACCAGCGGCGCCTGCGACAAGTACTTCGCCGAGCCGACGCTCTGTCCATACCTATCCTCATCCGCCTGCAAGGAGTAAACGCGATGGAAAGCTTTGTCCAGCAACTCAAGGCGCTGTCCTCAGCCGAGGACTTCCTGCAGTTCTTCGGCATTCCGTTCGACCAGAAGGTCGTCAACGTGAGTCGACTGCACATCCTCAAGCGCTTCTTTCAGTACATCCAGCAACAGGACGCGCTGCCAGAAGGCGACGAACCCGCCCTGTTCGCGTCATATCGCGCGCTGCTGCTGAAGGCTTACGGCGACTTCGTCACCTCCACGCCGGCGCAGGAAAAAGTGTTCAAGGTGTTGCGGGACACAAATGGGCGGCAGCACGTTTCACTCGACAGTCTGCGCGCGTCGCTGCCCGCGCGCACCCTTGCCTGACAGGTGGAGCAAGACCATGCACATCGTTAAGACCATGCACATTGTCGTCTGCATCAAGCAGGTCCCGGACTCGACGCAGATCCGCGTTCATCCGGTCACCAACACGATCATGCGCCAGGGTGTTCCGGCGATCGTCAACCCGTATGACCTGTTTTCACTCGAAGAGGCGCTGCGACTGAAGGACCGCTTCGGCGGCAAGGTCACGTTGCTTTGCATGGGCCCGCCGCAGGCCGAGGAAGCGCTGCGCAAGTGCATCAGCTTCGGCGCGGACGACGCCGTGCTGCTCACCGACCGTGCATTCGCTGGCGCGGATACGCTCGCTACGTCGTACGCGCTGGCAGCGGGTATCCAGCAGATCGCGAAGGAGCAGGCGGTGGACATCGTGTTCACTGGCAAGCAGACGATCGACGGCGACACCGCGCAAGTCGGCCCCGGTATCGCCAAACGCCTCGGGCTGCAACTGCTGACCTACGTGTCGCGCATCGTCGAGACCGCTCTCGATGCGCGCACGATCACCGTCGAGCGCCGCGCCGAGGGCGGCGTGCACGTGCTCAGGACTGCGCTGCCGTGCCTGATCACAATGCTGGAGAACACCAACGAACTGCGCTTTGCGACGCTGCCCGCGATGATTCATGCGGCCGGCTATCCGGTGCACAAATGGAACTGCGAACAGGCCGGCATCGAAGATCTCACCAAGATCGGCCTGAAGGGCTCGCCGACAGTGGTCAGCAAAGTCTTTGGACCGACGCCGCGCAGCGAGAAAGCGGAGATGCTCGACCTCGACGCATCGAGTCTTTGCGACGTGTCGGTGAACCTGCTGCAAAAGATCTTCACGCGCCATCCTACCCTGGAAGCTGACCTGCTGATGAAGGAGGGTTCATGAACGCACCCGCCGCCCCCGCCAAGAAACCCGCCGGCCGCGCAGGACGCAATCTCGAACTGCCGAAACACCTGAAGGCCTACAAAGGCGTCTGGGTCTTTATCGAGCACGACCGTGGACACGTGCACAGCGTCTCGTGGGAACTGCTCGGTGAAGCGCGCAAATTGGCCGACACGCTCGGCAGCCGAGTGGGCATCGCGGTGCTCGGTGGCGCAAATGAACCGCTCGAACAGTTCGCCGCAGAAGCCTTCACTTACGGCGCGGACGATGCGTACATCGTCCACGACCCGGTCTTGCAAGGCTATCGCAACGAGCCGTTCACGAAAGGGCTGACCGACCTCGTCAACCGGCATCAGCCCGAGATCCTGCTGCTGGGCGCGACGTCGATGGGCCGCGACCTCGCCGGCTCCGTAGCGACGACCCTGCTGACCGGGCTGACCGCCGATTGCACCGAACTCAACATCGATCCCGCGTCGCGGGCGCTGGCGGCGACGCGCCCCACCTTCGGCGGCTCGCTGTTGTGCACGATCATGACGCTCGCGTACCGTCCGCAGATGGCGACGGTGCGCCCGCGCGTGATGCCGATGCCGCTGCGCGACGCCGAACGCACCGGCAACATCGTCCATGGAACGCTGGGGATGATCGAGACGGACATCGTCACGAGGCTGCTCGACTTTATCCCGGATGCGAGCAGCAACCGGATCAACCTGCCCTATGCCGATGTGATTGTGAGCGGCGGCAAGGGGTTGAAGAGCCCGGAAAACTTTCAGCTGGCGTTCGAACTGGCGAACGTGCTCGGCGGCGAAGTGGGTGCGACCCGGCCATGCGTGCAGGCCGGCTGGGTCGAGGGGGAGCGCCAGGTGGGACAGACCGGCAAGACGGTGCGGCCCAAGCTCTACATCGCCGCCGGCATATCCGGCGCGATCCAGCACCGCGTGGGCATGGAAAGCGCAGACGTGATCGTGGCGATCAACACCGACCCGAACGCACCCATCTTCGATTTCGCACACTACGGGATTGTCGGCAATGCGTTGCAAGTGTTGCCCGCGCTGAAGCAGGCTTTTGTGGAGCATTTGACCCGGCGCCGCAAGCAGGCTGCCTGAGGAGAATCACGATGAGAAAACCTTCACAATTCGATGTGATTGTGGTCGGCGCCGGTCCGTCCGGCAACGCTGCCGCTTACACGATGGCCAAGGCAGGTCTGGAAGTGCTGCAGATCGAGCGCGGCGAATATCCGGGCAGCAAAAACGTTCAGGGTGCGATCCTGTACGCGAAGGCGCTCGAAGAGATCATCCCGGACTTCCGCGACGATGCGCCGCTGGAGCGCCACATCATCGAGCAGCGGATGTGGATGCTCGACGATACGTCGTTTGTCGGTACACATGTGCGCAGCGAGGATTACAACAAGCCGCCCTATAACCGCTACACGATCATCCGCGCGCAGTTCGACAAGTGGTTTTCATCGAAAGTGCGCGAAGCCGGCGCACTGCTGCTCTGCGAGACCACGGTGAAGGAACTGATCATGGACGGCGACGTGGTGGTCGGCGTGCAGTGCGACCGCGAGCACGGCGATGTCTATGCCGACGTGGTGGTGCTCGCCGACGGCGTGAATTCGACGCTCGCGCGCAAGGCGGGCTTTCATGGAGAGATCGGCGCCGGCAACGTTGCGCTCGCCGTCAAGGAGATTCTCTTCATGCCAGAGGAGACGATCCGCCAACGCTTCAACGTCGGCGAGGACGACGGCGTCGTGATCGAGATGGTCGGCAGGATCACCGACGGCATGATGGGCACCGGCTTCCTCTATACCAACAAGGAATCGCTCACCATAGGCGTGGGCTGCATGCTGAGCGACTTCAAGAAAAACCCCAACCGCACGAGCCCCTACGTGCTCCTCGAAAAGATGAAGCAGCACCCGTCGATCGCACCGCTGATTGCGGGCGGCGAGATGAAGGAGTATTGCGCGCATCTGATTCCCGAAGGCGGTTTTCACGCAATCCCGCAGGTCTACGGCAACGGCTGGATGATCGTTGGCGATTCAGGCGGTTTCGTGAACGCCGCGCACCGAGAAGGATCGAATCTTGCGATGACCACGGGACGCCTCGCCGCCGAAACGGTGATCCACGCGAAAGCCGCGGGCCACGGCTACCGCGCCGGCACGCTCAAGGCCTACAAGGCCGCGCTCGATCAGAGCTTCGTGATGAAAGACCTGCACAAGTACCGCGACATGCCGGCCGTGCTGCACCAGAATCCGCAGTTCTTCACGACCTACCCCGACCTCATGGCGCGCGCCGCGCGCACGATGATCACGGTCGACGGTAAGGACAAGAAAAGCAAGGAGCGCGAGATTTTTTCGAGCTTCCGCACAGCCCGTTCGCTTTCCGGCATCGTGGGTGACGCTTACAAACTCCTGAGGGCCTTCCGATGAGCATCCTACCCGTCAACGTAGAGGAAAAGCTGTTCCAGAACCGTTATCGCGTCGATGCAGGACGGCCGCACGTCCACATCAAGGATGCCGACGTCTGCCAGAGCGAATGCAGCGCGAAGAGTTGCACCTTCGTCTGCCCGGCCTCGTGCTACAAGGCCGAAGGCAACGGCGCGGTGACGCTGATCACCGACGGCTGCCTCGAATGCGGCAGTTGCCGCATCCTCTGTACCGACCACCAGAATATCGAGTGGGACTACCCGCGCGGTGGTCACGGCATCCTGTTCAAGTTCGGTTGAGGAACATCGTCATTGCCAGAGCAGAACGACATGTGTTTGCTTGCGCCGAGAACCGGCCGTCGCCGCGCGGCCCATCTGGGACCAATGGCAGCTGCGCATGCCGCCGGGTTGAATGAGAACTGGCAAATGGTACAAGCCGGCGACGCGAACTTCCACGCGCCCGGTCCCGCCCGCTGCTGGCTGTTCACGCTAAAGGCGCTCGCCTTCATCGGCGGCGCGGCGAACGCGAAACCGCCACACAGTTGATCGCACAACTACGGCAGCTCGATCCGGCGGATCAGCTCGGCTTCGGCGTAGTGGAAGCGTTGCTGCAACGGTCCGTCTGAGGAGACACACGATGTCCAAACAGCCCGCCATCGCATCGTTGGCCGACGACAATCTGGCAGCCGGCGGCGTGGCAGCAGTCGACCGTGCGCTGAGCGCGACATGGCCAACGAACCGGCGATGACAGCGCCGCGTTCGCATCACCTTAGTCGAGATACGGACCGCCCCCGAAGGTCGGACGTGCTGTTCTCGACGCTTACCGAATTAGCACCGACACAGGGGCCGCTTCCTATCGTGATCGTGCCAAGGTCCGCGCCAAATCCAGATGACTTCTCCGAGCCATCCGCCTCAGTCGCGATGTCGCGGCCCCGACACGCCGCAAGTCCGACAGTACTTTCAGAGACGCTTGATCTCGACACCGTATTTCCTCAGCGCGTAGCCAATCTGGCGCGGCGTCAGTCCAAGCAGCCGCGCCGCTTTTGCCTGCACCCAGCCGGATCTTTCCATGGCGGCGATGAGACGCTCGCGGTTGGTCATCTTCGCATCACTTCCGAGGACTGCGCCGCCAGCCGCTAACGGAGCCCGCTCGCTGCCGACAGGCTGGACCGCAGCAACTGCGCCCGACGTAGCAGCCTCAGCCCGCGGCGTAGCCGGCTTCACGGGCACTGGTACGATTCGCCCGGGCTGCGGCGCCATTTCGTCCGATCGGCTCTTCCAGAGCATCGCGGACAGGCACTGGCCGTGGCAGCAGGCAAAGTCGTTTCTCACGATCGCCGGTCCCGGCGCCAGGGTCGCGCTCCGCTGCACGCAATTCTCGAGCTCGCGGACATTGCCGGGAAAACCGCAGTTCATCAATACTTCAATCGCGCTCGCATCGAAGGTCAGCGTACGGCCGTTCTCGCTGTTGAAATTCTTGAGAAACTCAACGGCGAGGAGCGGAATATCACTGCGCCTTTCACGCAACGGCGGCAACAGCAAGGGAACCACGCAGAGGCGATAATAAAGGTCAGCGCGGAACTCGTTCCTTGCCACCGCCTCTTCCAGGTTTTTATTCGTGGCGGCAATCACGCGAACATCCACCTTAATGGTCTGGTTGCTGCCGACGCGCTCGAATTCTTGCTCCTGCAGGACGCGCAGCAGCTTTGCCTGGAACGAGGCCGAGATCTCGCCGATCTCGTCCAGAAACAGCGTCCCCTTGTCGGCGAGCTCGAAGCGCCCCTTGCGCGAATTGAAGGCGCTGGTAAAGGCACCCTTCTCATGACCGAACAATTCGGATTCCAGCACCGTCTCATGGAGCGCCGCGCAATTGAGCTTGATGAAGGGCCGCTTGGCGCGCGGCGACAGCTCGTGAACGGCCTTGGCGACCAGCTCCTTCCCGGTACCGGATTCGCCGCGCAACAGAACCGTGCTGTTCGATTCGGCTACCACCGCGATCTTCGCGAGCAGCCCGCGCAGCGCCGGGCTGTCGCCAATGATCCCCTCGATCTGAAACTTCTTACGCTCACCTGCAGGGTGCTTGAGCTCGGACAATGGCTTTTGCAGCCCGTCCTTCCCCGCCATCAGGCGCTCGCGGTCGCTCTTGAAAAAGCGATGCAGCTTCACCGTCTGCCCCACCAGGTTGGCGACCATGGTAAGCAGCCGCACGTCGTAATCGAGCCGGAAGTTCGACCCATAGTCCAGGATGCGGTCGATGGTCAGCGTGCCTACGACTTTCGCGTCGATGCGAATAGGGACTCCAATGAACGACACTCGCATGTTGTCGGAGGCACCGAGCACGCCCATGTCGGCGGCACTGAAGCCCGAATGCACCGCTATGTTCTCGGCGACGAGCGGCCTGTCCGTCGCCATGATCTGGTCAATTGCCTTCTGCGGCAGGCGCATCCGGTAGTGCTCATCGCTGCCTTCGCTCCAGTCCGCGCCAACGGTAATGTCCGGTACGCCATCATCGTCGAAGAGAGAGACGACACCGAGCCGCATCTGAACAAACGATTGCAGGAGATCGATGACGTTGGCCAACGTGACTTCGAGCCGGTAGGGGGCGGTGAGTACCTTCGATATTTCGAAGATGCCGGTAAGCACGCTCTCGTGCCACTGCACAATAGGGACCGCTTGGTCCGTCTCGGACTTTGAGCCAGGCCTTTCGCGTACGGAAGCGATATGCAGCATGACGACGTCCCCGTTGTGGGGACCGTGCTCCCCGTCACCTTGTTCGGATTTGCGGGCATTGTGTTGCATATCATCCTCGATCTAGCGCCCAATTTCACGGGCTGACTTCAAAAGATAATGCCCTTTCATGGAAGGACGGTGAAACTGTAGTGCCTTGATTTACTTATTTTCTGCTTTTGCGATTTCGCTGCGTGGATTCCGTTAGGAACGCGAGTTCCATTGATGTCGCTCAAATCAACTGCGATTTGTCTACTCCAGGTGCAGCCGATTACAGGTGTCGTCCATCATTGATTGCTGCCTCGGCGCCCGTGAGATAACTCGCCGCATCCGAGCACAGGACGAAGATGATCTATCTTTGCAACCTCTTCGGGCGTGCCCACCCGGCGCAGCGGGATATTTGGCACAAGAAGCGCTTCCGTGTCGGGCGACAAAATGTCCGTCTTGAACTGGCCGAGGACGTGTGGAAACTGTTTTCAGATCGTTAGATGCGAGTCTATCGGTCCGATCAATCTGGTTTGGTAAGTCATGGCTGCGTTAGCGCAACGTTTCAAGCGCAAAAAAAGCCCCTCCGGGCTCTAGATGCCAGCCATCCTCAATACCTCTATTGTTTTGGCAACCCCAAGTATCTTCACGACGCGCTTCAGGTTGTAGGCCAACACCCGTAGACTCATTTCGGTGCTGACCCGTCCGAGCGTTCGGGTCAGGAAGTGTGTGGCCCCCAATCCAGTGCTTCAGCGTGCCGAAGACATGTTCGCCAGTGCTTCTGCGGATGGTCATTGCGTCAGGCTTGCGCTCTAGCCGACGCTGCATGGCCTCAACTATATGCTCATGTTCCCATCGTCGAATGCGCCGGTAGTCGCTGGGTGACATCGTTCCTTGAGCGGGCAACGCGGGCAGGCGCTGGGCCAGTAGCCGTCGTACTTGCGCACGTTCTGGCCAAGGAAATCGAAACCGTCTGCAATGTTCGTGATCCGGGTCTTCTCTTCCGAGCGCTCCAGACCTTGAGCGGCCATAAATAAAGTCATCGGTGTAGCGAACGACGTTGAGTTGGGCCTTGCTACGTGCCGCCGCGGTGAGATTACGCTCGGTCATCAGAGCATCGAGCACGACGAGCAGATTTAGATCGAGGCCCTTGAAACGCATGATCCCAACTTATCCATAGTGTGGATGCGTTCCATCAAAACAATCGATTTTACGAAATGTACGGCATGGAGGATAGTGTTCCTGGTAAATCCATTTCAATTTCGCAAACCTGCTGGCGCCTTCGTCGTGCCGGGGTAGCGGATGAAGTGTGTCGTAGAACTGAGCGAAGCCGAGGAAATGACGTTGCAGCAATTGTCGATCAATCACATGCATCGGGACTCGCGCACGCGAGCGGCGGCCCTGTCGCCGCTCGGACACAGGATCAACCGCAAGCTCACCGCCGAGCAACTCGGCGTGAGCGGGCAGTCGATCTGTGACTGGCTCACGCATGGCGCAACAGCGGCGTGTCCGGCCCGATGGGCGGCCATAACGGTGGGCACATGAAGCACCACTAGCGACGCTTCATCACCTGGACGAAGGAAATCGCAGATCCCGAACTCGCTGAACTTTCTCGGCGGACATGGCACCAAATTTCAAGTCAATTTCTCGTGGACGCTCTCATGAATACTGTAGCAAAACGTCGGGCCGGAGAAATAGAATTTGGGCATATCAAGATGGTTGTCGGTCTTTGCCCTGACGCCGAGAAAAATCCTCAGGTGTACGCCGAGCATCAACCGAGGCACATGTCCAATGCGGCCACGGTCTTCGGCGGCATGGGCAAGCTGGATCGCGCCGACACGACGCGACAAGCGTCTGGCAGATCGCGTAGGCGCTTACTACCGGCAAAACTTCGCATAGTTCTCCAAACCCTTTCTATATCGGCCGCTTACCTTCGTACAGTTGAGGCAACCCTCGACTTCGGCTGGGCTTCGCGACAAATCGGGAGCAGCCGATTGCAGGTGCCAAATGCTTCAGCGACCCGGCCAAATGGATCTCGTGTCAATCGCGGTCAGATCGTGCGGAAGATGCGGGGGAAGTCTTTGGTAGATCCGGTGCGAAAGGCACGCGCACTCGATGTAATCTCCATCGTGGAAGAGGTTCAATCGGTCCGTGAAGCGTTGACGGAAATACTCTTTTCTTCGGGCTTCATCCCAGAACTGTTCCAGAGTGCAGATGATTTCTTGAAATCGAACCGCTTTCTCAGCAAGTCCTTCGCGTCCGTCAGGTCCACCCTCAAGGGCCGGACGGCGCATAGGAGGCAGTCGTGAATTTGGCCGTGTCCACAGATAGAGGACCTCTCTCCACGCGCTCTCAGGTGCGGTGGAGGCTGGTTTGGGAAAATGAGTTGCGACTCGCCGACCACATCGAACTGTCCGAGTTCTTCCGAAAGACCTACGGACCGACCGGGGCGTTTAATGCAAAACCATTCGAAGGCAATCACAGTTGGGCTGGTGCGAGGCCAGAGTTCCGTGCAATCGGCTACGACGCGCGCGGCGTAGCGGCTCATATTGGCGCACTGCGTCGTTTCATCAAGGTTGGCGCAGTCGATCTACTAGTGGCCGAACTAGGATTGTACGCGGTACGTCCGGATCTTGAGGGACTCGGAATCCCTCAATTAATGCGCGTGATGTATCCCGTGTTGCAGGAACTTGGCGTTCCATTTGGCTTCGGCACGGTTCGACACGCGTTGCGGCAACATATTGCAAGGCTGCTCGGCCGACCCGGTCTGGCGACTATTGTGTCTGGAGTTCGCGTGAGGTCGACCCTTCGAGAAGTGCATCTCGACACGCCGCCCACGCGCATCGAGAACGTGCTCATTGTCGTCTTACCGATTGGACGGTCAATGAGCGATTGGCCGACCGGAACGATAATTGATCGGAACGGGCCAGAGCTGTGAGGCACTGCTTATCCGAAGCGCGCAGCGAGTGCGCTGACACCACCGGACGTCGCAGCGTTTATTTGACGTTTGACGACGGCCCTAATCCACTTTGCACACCGGACGTCCTCGATGTGCTGGCGGAACACCGGGTTCCAGCGACTTTCTGCGTCATCGGCGCGTACGCAGCGGACCAGCCGAAGCTGATCCGACGGATGATCGCAGAAGGGCACGAGGTCGCAAACCACACGATGACTCATCCGGACCTCTCCAGATGCGAACCCACCGAAGTACAACAGGAAATACTAACGGCAAGCAGGGTCATCAGGATGGCGAGCCCCCATGCTTCGTTGCGGTATATGCGTGCCCCGTATGGCATGTGGAGTGAAGCAGTGCTCACTACGTCAGCGAGCGCTGGTCTGGCGCCCCTCCACTGGTCGGTAGACCCGCGAGACTGGTCTCGTCCCGGCGTGGACGCGATTGTCAGCGCAGTGCTGGCCTCTGTCCGGCCGGGTGCAATTGTGCTCTTGCACGACGGATGCCCTCCCGATGAGTTGGGACGATGCACTCACGCTGGTCGGCGCGAGCAGACCCTCACGGCGCTTTCCCTCATGATTCCAGCATTGCATGACCGGGGGTTTGCAATCCGATCGCTTCCTCAACCTAACCGGGCAAACCAGACACCCTATGAACATGCTTGCCGCAACTAGCACTGTCGCTGTCCCGTTTTATGCGCTGCTCTCGACTGTCTATAAAAGCACGCAGGCGCTTTATGCTCAGTCGACAAACGTGTCATCGCTGTCGGACGGTCTGGTCGACTCCGACACTCTGCCGGGCGTGGATGTCATCGTTCCCTGCTTCAACGAGGACCCGTGCACGCTTTCGGCATGCCTGGAGTCCATTGCAAACCAGGACTACGCCGGAAAACTGCGCGTCCATGTGGTTGATGATGGTTCTGCGAATCTCGATACGCCGCTCGTTTGGAGATTTGGTGCTTAACGTCGACTCGGACACGATAATCGGCTCAGACGTTTTCACGAAGCTTGCATTGAAAATGCAAAATCCAGCGATCGGCGCTGCCATGGGTCAGTTGACCGCCAGCAACCGGAGAGACACCTGGTTGACCGGGTTGATCGAAATCCCTTACCGACTAACGATTTGTGCATCCGTCGACTCCGTGAAAACTGGGAGCTACTGAACCCTACCGCAAGCAACTCGGCACTCGCCCACCGCCAGATTTTGCACGGACAGGAAGATTCCCCTGTGAAACGTTGCCGCGCGGCAAAGCGTTCGTACCACATCCGCATATAAACGTCTCAATCTGATGCACCATTACCTTGGGGGCCTGCAGAAATTCGAAGGACATCACCCTCTTTCTGGCGCCCCACATCAACTCCTACAAGCGATTCCAGATCGGTACGTTTCCGCCGACCAAGGTCGCACGGAGCCAAGACAATCGGACGGTCGGTTTCCGCCTTTACGGCGAAGGCTCGGACGCCGTCCGCGTGGAGTGCCGCATTGGCGGTGCGGATCTCAATCCGTATCTCGCTTTTGCGGCCCTGATCGCGGCGGGTCTTGCGGGCATCGACGAGAAGCTGGCATTGCCAGACCCGCTTGTCGGCGACGCGTATCGGGATGCCGAGCTACCGGAAATTCCGAAAACGCTGCGGGACGCCACCGACATCAGTTCGACATTCTGTCCGCTAGCGGATGGAACCGATCGAGCCACCTCCAGCGCCGGGCCGCATTGTCCGGAACGTAACATTCGCAACACGAACAATCGGACGATGCACCGCCATAACCCGACATTGTGCCGGTCAACATTCCGCAAATTGTGCTCCGACTGTAGATGCTCGCTTGGCACAACGCTTGCGATCCATCGCCGACAACTCAAGAGACCTGACATGCTCAATCCGATCATCAATGACACGACACTTCGTGACGGCGAACAGACCGCCGGCGTCGCGTTTCGCACCGAGGAAAAATGCGCGATCGCCGCCGCACTGTCGCAAGCCGGCGTGGCCGAACTCGAAATCGGAATTCCTGCCATGGGCGAAGACGAAATGGCGTGCATCGCTGCAATCGTCGACCTGAACCTCGACGCCCGCCTGACGGTTTGGGGGCGCCTCACCGACGAGGATCTCACCGCGGCATTGCGCTGCGATGCCGATATCGTTCATCTCTCGGTTCCCGTTTCGGATATTCATTTGCAACACAAGCTGCGGCAGTCGCGCAGTTGGGTACTAGCGCAGATCGCACGCGTCGTCGACGAGGCAGCGAAAAACCATCCCAAGATTTCCCTCGGCATGGAAGACGCCTCGCGCGCGGATCCCTCATTTCTCATAGAAGTGGCTCAATGCGCGCAGCAGCACGGGGCCCAGCGCGTGCGCTTTGCCGACACTGTCGGTATCCTGGACCCCTTTAAGACCTTCTACGCCATTGCAGCGCTGCGCGTCGCCGTCGATCTGGAGATCGAAATCCATGCGCACGACGACCTCGGGCTCGCCACAGCCAACACACTGGCCGCCCTTGGGGCCGGCGCGACCCATGCGAGCACCACCGTCAACGGGTTGGGTGAGCGCGCCGGCAATGCAGCGCTGGAAGAAGTCGTGATGGGCGCGCGGCACCTGCTGCGACGAGACACTGGCGTCGACACCAGGGCGCTGCCCGACATTTCGTCGTTGGTCGAACAAGCCTCAGGCCGCGCAGTTTCCTTCAACAAGAGCATCATCGGCAGGAGCATCTTTACTCACGAGTCGGGCATTCACACCGACGGCCTCGCGAAGCACCCCACGACCTACGAGGGATTCGATCCAGCAGAGCTCGGCCGGCAACGGTCGACGATACTCGGGAAACATTCTGGATCTCAAAGTGTGCGTGAGGCCTACGACGCTCTAGGCGTGAGCGTGTCGGAGCGGCTCATCCCGCTTCTGCTTGCGCGCATCCGCTCTTTCGTCACGCAGCACAAGCAGGCGCCGAATGCAAGCGATCTGCGCCGCTTCCTGACCCAAGCCCACAGCACGCGGGTGAAGGTGTCGTGAGTGTGGTGATGGCGGCCAAACTTGTCCAATAGAAATAACGACATGCAAGAAGTTATCGAACAACTGCGTCACCTTTCGTCGGCCGAGGATTTCCTGCGATTCTTCGACATCGCATTCGACGAGAAGGTGGTGAACGTGAGCCGCCTGCACATCCTCAAGCGCTTCTTTCAGTATATCGAGCAACAGAAAGAGCTGCCGCGTAACAACGCGACGGCCGTGCTCGCCGTCTATCGATGCTTACTGCAGAAGGCCGACAACGACTTCGTTGTATCCACGCCCGCGGAGCAAAAGGTCTTCAAAGCGTCCAGCCTGCGCGACGTGTCGCTGAAACTCGTGCACAAGATATTCGCTCGCCATCCGACATTGGAGGCGGACCTGTTGATGAAGAGGGCCTCATGAACTCGCCCGCTGCCTCGGAAAAGAAGCCAGCCGCGCCGGTCAAACGGGCCGCCGGCCGTAACCTCGATCTGCCCGAACGTCTGAAAGCCTACCAGGGCGTCTGGGTCTTTCTCGAGCACGACCGCGGCCACGTGCATAGCGTGTCGTGGGAGCTGCTCGGTGAGGCGCGCAAGCCCGCCGACAAACTCGGCAGTCGTGTCGCTGTGGCCGTGCTCGGCGGTACCGACGAGCCGCTTGAGCAGTTTGCCAGTGAGGCGTTCAGTTTCGGCGCGGACAAAGCGTATGTGATTCACGACCCTGTGTCGCTCGGCTATCGCAACGAACCGTTCACGAAGGGGCTGACCGACCCGGTCAACAAGTACCGCTCCGAGATTCTGCTGCTCGGTGCAACCTCGATGGCCCGGGATCTCGCCGGATCTGTCGCAACGACGCTCTTGACCGGCCTCACCGCCGACTGCACTGAGCTGAACATTGACCCGTAGTTGCCGCATTCTGTGCACGGACCATCACAACCTCGAATGGGTGTGTCCGCGCGGCGGGCATCGCATCCAGTTCAGGTTCGCGTAGACAAACACATCCATCGTCACATCGGCTTCCGAGCGCCGCAAAAGCGGCCGGACGCCTCACCATATCGGAGTAAATTGATGAATCTCACTACTGGTATCGAATCGACCGATCTCTTCGGCGGCAACGTTCCCTCCCCCGTGCTACAGCTGATCGAGAGAACCCACGGCGGCAGCAATGACGATGTGGCCGCCGCGTTGTGGACTGCGGTCCTGTCGTACCCGCGCTGCCTGCCACCCTACTATCTGCTGTATAAGTTCCATGCGAACCGGGGTGAACTTGGCGAGGCGCAGGAGGTCGCGACCAAGGCTTTGGCAGTCGCCGCCCGGCAAGCGTCGCTCGACAGCGACTGGTGTGCGGTACAGCCGGGCGACACCGACTTCACCATTCCTGGTCCGGGCCGCTTCTGGCTCTTCACACTGAAGGCGCTCGCGTTCATTAGCGTGCGGCGCGGTGAGCGCGCCGTTGCACTGAAGCTGATCGCCAAGCTGCGCAGGCTGGACCCGATCGATTGCATAGGCTTGGACGTCGTGGAAGCCTTGCTCGCACAGTCCGCGTCCCGATAATCGCCGCCGGAAGAGGTCCCTGCGCTATTTCCAGCCATGATCGTTCCTCAGGTGGATGCATAACCATAAAGGAGAAAATCCATGAAGAATCATGTCGCATCTTCACAAAGTCCATCACCGACTGTTGACCTATTGTATGACTACGCGCCGTTCCTCCAGCTCTGCGAGTCTGAAGGGGGAATCGGCTCCTTTTCATCACGCACCCCAACTCCGCGCGTTGCCATCGTAGGGGCCGGTATCAGCGGTCTTGTGGCGGCCACTGAACTGATGCGGGCAGGCGTAAACGACGTTACGGTCTTTGAGGCCCGCGATCGCATTGGAGGAAGAATATGGTCACAAGTATTTGATCCGCGCTACCCGCACCTTATTGCTGAAATGGGCGCAATGCGGGTCCCTCCGAGTGCAACCGGTCTTTTCCATTATTTGAACAAACACGGCATTTCCACGACCGCGTCTTTCCCCGATCCAGGAGTGGTTGATACCGAATTGCATTATCGCGGCACTCGCCATACCTGGCCGGCGGGGGATTCGCCGCCGCCTTTGTTCAGGCTCGTTCATGAAGGCTGGAGGGCCTTTTTGCAGGATGGGTGCGTGATCAATGGCACATCTCTTGTAGCGCCGGCAGAAATCACGGTCATGTTGAAGTCACATCGCTTTCAGGAAGCGCGTGCGGCATGGCAAACGTGGCTCGATGTCTTCCGTGACAGTTCTTTCTATGCCGCCATTGTCGCGATTTTCACTGGTCCTCGCCCCCCCGGAGGCGTCCCTTGGGAAAGGCCTTATGACTTTGAGCTGTTTGGCTCTCTGGGAATAGGATCCGGCGGTTTCCTACCTGTTTATCAGGCCGGATTCACCGAAATACTGCGCTTGGTCGTTAACGGCTATCTGGATGATCAACGCCTGATTTCCTGCGGAATCTCTACACTGGCTGAGCGCCTGGCGGAAGCGGAGATCGCAGGGCGCTCCGTTGCTGAACGGGTTCGCTTCAATAGCGTGGGTCGCATCTACAAAGAAAATGGAAAGATAAAGCTGGTAACTGATGAAGACGAGGCATTGGTTTTCGACCGAGTAATCGTCACCAGCAACAACAGGGCAATGCAGATGGTTCATTGCCTGACCGACGACGAAACGTTTCTCAGCCGCGACGTTTCACGAGCCGTCAGGGAAACGCATCTTACGGGTTCCTCAAAGCTGTTCATGCTCACCCGCGACAAGTTCTGGATCACGAAAGACCTGCCAGTCACCATCCAGTCTGACAGTTTTGCGAGAGGAGTATATTGCCTTGATTACGAACCCGATAAGCCAGATGGTCAGGGTGTGGTTCTGCTTAGTTACACTTGGGAGGATGACGCTCACAAGCTACTGAGTGTTCCCGACAAAAAACAGCGGTGTGAGTGCTTTGTTGACGACCTTGCAACATTCCATCCAGAACTCGCGCGCCACCTTGTTCCCGCCGATGATGACTATGAACGTAGCGTCCTGCACCATGACTGGCTGACCGATCCGCATTCTTCGGGTGCCTTTAAGCTCAACTATCCGGGCGAAGATGTTTACTCGCAGCGTCTCTTCTTTCAGTTCAAGACCGCGAATGATCCCGCATGGGATTCCGGCCTTTATCTGGCAGGATGTGGCTGCTCTTTTACCGGAGGGTGGATTGAGGGAGCTGTGCAGACGGCTGTGAATAGCGCCTGCGCCGTCATACGCAGCGCAGGAGGAAATCTTTTACCGGGCAATCCTCTTGACGAGATCCGCAGTGCTTATCGTTACTGATATCGCACACGATGACCCCCTATTCGTGGAAATTTTATGTATTCGAAAAACACTGTGGAATCGCTTTGCGGTGGCATACGTACCGGTGCACTTTCTGCGGCTGAAATCCGGGAGCGTGCACTCAGCGCTGATGCGCATCTGAAAAAGCTCAACTGCTTCATCCGTGCTTGCGGTCCGGACGCGCATTTCGCTAAAGCGAATGATGCCCTGAAAGGCGCACCGCTCTACGGCATTCCCTTTTCCTTAAAGGACAATATTTGTGTTAAGGGGCTCCCTGTCACCGCCGGGACACCGGGGATGGAAGGTTGTATAGCCACGCGCGATGCGCTTGTTGTCAGAAAGCTGAGATCGCTCGGTGCTGTCGTTGCCGGCAAGAACAACATGCATGAACTCAGCTTTGGTATCACATCGGTCAATCCTCAATGGGGAACGGTGGGAAATCCAGCGGCTCCAGGGCATTTGGCTGGTGGCAGCAGTGGCGGCTGTGCCGCTGCTGTGGCAGCCGGTATCGTTCCGATGGCGATCGGAACGGACACCGGCGGCTCCGTAAGGATACCGGCCGCCTTCTGTGGTATCACCGGCTTCAGGCCCACAAGTGGTCGCTGGTCTTCGGCCGGAATCATTCCAGTTTCTCGCACGAAGGATTCGCCGGGCCTTCTGACGCGGACGGCGAAAGATGCATTGCTTCTATATGATCTGCTGTCCCCCGATAGCCACCTTCCGACAAAACAGAAAAATACTCGCGGCCGAATAGGCCTTCCGGCCTCCATGTGGACTGACCTGGAGGATGATGTCCGAAAGTATTGCTGGCATGCCGTCAAGCGATTGACCCGCGCTGGTTTCCAGTGCGTTGAACTGGATGACGCGGTTGTTGCTGACCTGAATAGAACCGGAACCTTCACCATTCCGGTTTACGAATTCTTCACGGACTTTCCCCGCACATTGCTTTCCCTAGGATGGGGAAACAGGATAAATGCCGTATTTGATAACATTCGCGACAAAATTGTCCGCGACATCATTCACGCCAATCTTGGTGGACAGCTTATCTCTGCCGCAGATTATTCATCAGCAATCCAGAATATAGGCGTCTTACGTCTACAAATAGACTCGCTGTTCAGCACTCAAGGCATCGATTTTCTCGTGTACCCGACAGTTCCGCGTAGCGTCCCTCATCTGAGCGATGCCAACAGGCCGGGACTGTTTGCCGAAGTGATACGTAACACCGACCTGGCCAGCAACGCCGCGATACCTTCTATCACCCTTCCAGTTGCTCCCGATGATGCATTACCGGTGGGGTTGAGTATTGACGCCGCGCGGGGTCAGGACCGCCGTCTTCTGGCCGCAGCAACGTCTATAGAAGACATTTTGGCTTCCTGAAAATGAGGCTGCTATTCAACACCGTACAGACGCACGGCACCGATAACGGCAAACATTCATACGCATTGCCAGGAGGCAGATAGCTAATGCAAATTTCGTTGAAAAGAATAAACGTGCTCTTTGACGCAGATAGTTTTGTTGACCGTCAACCTGCCGCAAAAAGTCATTTCATCTGCGGCGAAGGAACCATAAATTCGGTAAAAACGTTTCTGGTCATGAATCGCGGAGGAGACTGTGAATTTCAGGGAGGCGGACAGTGGCGCACTGCCGAGCAGATCATCAGCACAGTAACTCAGGCCCGGGATAAATGCGCCCCCTTAATCTACATTCAGGACAAGGCAGGAGGGACAGGCAGTTTCGACACCACGAAAGTGCTCTCGCCGGACATGGCCAGACTACTTTTATCCCCATTTGGAATGGGCAGGGTCAGTGCATCCCTCGCCGAATTTGCAGAAGGGAATTTGCTAATTTCCGCCATACTCGGTCCGACCTCAGGTCCACTTGCTTTACCGTTGATGCTCGCAGACCTGGTGTTGATGACTGAGAAAGGCGCTCTATGTATGGGACGTCCGGATATGGTGAAGGCAATGCTGGCCCAGGAGTCCGATCTCTATTCGCTAGGTGGAACAGACGTTCACAGCAAGGGCTCGGGCTCGGTTCAACTGGTATTCAAAGATGAAGACGGTTTATTCGAGTGCATAAGAAAATTACTGCACGGAAGTTTCAAAAGCAAGGCACCCCATGGTCTTGAATATGAAGAGCCCGATGCGGCTGATTTTGGAAAATTAATTCCATCAGATCATCGCGAACCCTATGATATGCATCATTTGCTGCATTCCTTTATCGACAAAGGCAGCTTTACGGAAATAAGCGCCGAATACGCGGAGGAAGTGTTGACCGCCTACGCGAGCATCAAAGGAAATTTCGCTGCAATTATTGCCAACAACCCCTGACATAATGGAGGTGCAATTTATCGGAAATCCGCCTCAAAAATGATAAAAATGATAAATATTGCCGCAAAAACCAACATGCCAATCATATTCATTGCCGATATCCCGGGATTTATGATCGGCAGAGAGGCTGAAAATAGTGGCATATTTTCGGCTGCAGCGGAATTATTCAGAGCACATGTTCGATGCAAGGTACCAAAGTTACTGCTCGTTGCCAGAAAAGCGTATACGGGAGGCGTGTACGCCATGTGTGGTCCTGGATTTGACCCTGTGGCAGTACTGGCGTATCCGCAGGCCCACATCGGCGTTTTCAGCCCGGACACGATGAAGAAAGTAATGTCTGAATCTGATGAGACCACCAGATCCATAATGCGAAAACTGACCGATGAGATTGAAAACCCCGAATTGTTGAAAATTAATGGGCTGATTACCGATGTCATCGAGATAGAACATACTCGGGAACAAATTACCAAGTATTTGTTCCCTGTAGGGAGTGAAGCTGGCGCCTGAGTTGAATCGCAAGCGTCTCACTTCCACAGTCCAGCGCAGTCTGCTTGTCGGTAACGCGGAGACATGGCGGGCGGATATCGCCGCGTTAAAGGGCGAAGTTTCGCGGTTTGGCGTCGGCCTGCCGTTGTTGAGGGCTAGCGAGGAGGTGCATGCGGCATCGACTGAAGCCGACGCCGACCGAATCTCGACGAACCAGGTTGCGGCCCCCAGCGAAGCCAGGCTCAACCGCGAGCAGATCCAGAAGGACCGAGAAAATGTTGAAACCAGCGCCCGCTGGCCGTGGAAGTCCGGCGTTAAGTCGTGAGTTCGGTGCACGGAGTGGTGGCAGGCTGCCGAACCATCGCCATCACTCACAACCGTCCGAGAAACCTCTATCACATAACGGCCGCTAGCGTCGACCGGCGACAGTCCCCGTGGCGCACCGCACGCGTACTGTGAGCGATAGACTTCATTAATGATGATCTTCAGCACCCAGCGATCGCGCAGTTGCAGCGTCGTCCATCACCGCGGCGCCATTCAGGCGACAACCAGATTGACACAGCTTGCCGGTCGCGCCGAACCTGCTCGATCAGGCGTTTGCCGTCACCGTGCTGAATCAGGCCTGGTGTGGCGATATACGTTATATCGCCACAAAACCCTCGAAACCCCACAAATCCATGCCGCAAAAACCTTGCAGAAAAATGCCATTTTCTAACTTGGGTGGGTTGGTCTTCGCGTGGTCTCACGCGGAGGGAACCATGCGTGACGCCTCCTGCAATATTATCTCCCGCATCCAATTGCTTGCCGGATCACTGTTGTGAAGGGCAGACCATTGGACGGCCTCGGTAAATGGGGGAAGTGGCAGCGGAAGTTCGACGATCCGCAGAGGCATCATTTTTTCGAAATACTTGACCAGCCTCAAGGGCATCGTCCCTATACGGTCAGTGTTTAATAGCATAGGCGGGATCATGCTAAAGCTCTGCACGATGACCTCGTCCCGTCTCTTGAGACCGTGCTGACGCAAAAACCATTCCTCGATGGAGGGCTGCCGCGTACGCCCGAACTTGACCACAACGTGCCCCATCGACATATATCTCTCGAATGTAAGCTGCCCTGATAGCTGCTTGTTCGTGCGGCAGCCTACGCACACGAGCGTCTCCTCGAACAGCTTCGCTTTAGGGTGCGCGCTCGTCATGAACAATTCCGGCAAGATAAGAAAATCGGCTTCGCCGCGCCGGAGAACCTCATCGGGGTCATCGGCAAGTGGCAGCAATTCGAAACTGACGGCGGGAGCTTCCCGTGCAATACGCTCCACGATCTTTCGAAAAAATACGACTGCCATGAAATCGGAAAGGATGATCCTGAAGCGGCGATCCGATTTGGCTGGGTTGAAGACGTCCTGGGAAATAACGGAGAGCTGGATGTGCACCAGCGCCTCGCGGATTGGAGCAGCGAGCCCTTCTGCACGCGGTGTTGGGACAAATTCCCGGCCCCTCATCGTAAATAGTTCATCGCAAAAATAGGCGCGTAGCCGGGCGACGGCCGCGCTCATGGCCGGCTGGCTCAGGTTGATGCTGCGTGCCGCCGCGGTGAGATTACGCTCGGTCATCAGAGCATCGAGCGCGACGAGGAGATTTAGATCGAGGCCCTTGAAACGCATGATCCCAGGTTATCCATAATGTAGATGTGTTCCATCAAAACAATCGATTTTACGAATTGTACGGCATGGAGGATAGTGTTCCTGGTAGATCCGTTTCAATTTCGCAACCTGCTGGCGCCTTCGTGGTGCCGGGATAGTGGATGAAGTGTGTCGTAGAACTGAGCGAAGCCGAGGAAATGACGTTGCAGCAGTTGTCGATCAATCACATGCATCGGGAGCCCTCCTCGCGAACCCGCCGCATGTTTGGCAACGATTGGGGATTTCCTCGGGGGTTCCAGCGCTTCAGCTTTCTGGTCGCGCCATCCTTCAGCGCCAAGAAACGCGACCCTGGACCAAACGGTACAGAATTTTCATGAATTGCGGCGCCATTTTGCAGACGGACCCTACGCGAGATTCTTTGGGGCTGGTGACGTTTGACCGGTATTCGCAGCGGCGAGCGATACCCTACCTTACTTATGTGGTAGGGGTTCGAGTCTTGCCAGTAGGGCCTTCCTACCACGATGAAGGAGAGAAACATGCTGTGCTTAGGAGTGAGCGGCGGGCTAGACAAAGTTAATGAAAATTCACTCGAACTGCCGAACACATTTCTGCACGACGGCGCCGCGGTGCTTGTCCGGGACGGACGCGTAATAGCGGCCGTCGAAGAGGAGCGCCTCAACCGGATCAAGCACTCTAACAAGTTCCCGAGCAGTTCAATTCAATACTGCCTCGCATCCGCAGGGATTCAGCTCAGCGATATCGACCGCATTGCGTTTTACGCTACCGAGGCCTATTGCAACGTTATGCTCGAACGCCTGTTCCTGTCCCAGCCGAACATCTCCATTCCGGTGGATGCCAAGCTGTTTCTGCGTAACTTACTAATGCGGGAATTCGGTACCGAGGTCGATCCTTCGCGAGTCGCATTCGTGAGTCACCATCTGGCGCATGCCGTGAGCGCGTTTGCGATGTCTGGATTCGAGCAAAGTCTGATCCTCGCGGTCGATGGCGGCGGTGATTTCCTCTCGGGGCTCTTGGCGCTCGGATCTGGAACCGAAATTACGCAACTCGCGACTTTCGCAGAGAATAACTCTCTAGGGCTGTTTTATCTCGAAACAATCCGGTATCTCGGTTACGGCTTGTTCGACGAATACAAGGTCATGGGGCTTGCCCCTTATGGGGATCCCGCTCCCTATCGCGGGCTCTTCGAGCAATTCTATCAACTGTCCGCCAACGGTGAGTACCGCGTCTACCTGGACCGCATCGGTCCGACGTTGCTCCGCAGCATCCAGGTCCGGCGAAAGGGAATGCCATTCACACAGCAGCATCGAGATGTGGGTGCTTCATTGCAGGAAGCGCTGGAGCGGATCGTGTTTCACATTCTCCGCCATCATCGCGAGGTCACCGGTATGAAGCGGCTGTGTATAGCCGGAGGAGTAGCTCATAACTGCACCATGAACGGTAAGCTGCTGTATTCGGGACTTTTCGAAGACATCTTCGTGCAGCCCGCAGCGCATGACGCCGGTTGCGCATTAGGCGCTGCCCTTATGATGTCAAACGACTTCGGTCGGCCCGCGCCGCGTGAGCGATTGCAGGAGGTTTATTGGGGGCCCGATCTTGGGAGCGATCTGGTCGTGGAGCAAGAATTGAATGCGTGGGCCGGACACCTCGACGTTGAACGCAGTGATGACGTGGCAGGCATAGCAGCGGACTGGATGGCCAATGGCGCCGTGATCGGCTGGGTGCAGGGTCGTTCGGAGTTCGGGCCACGCGCGCTTGGCAACCGCAGCATTCTTGCCGATCCCAGGCCGGTGGCAAACAAGGACCGGATCAACGCCATGGTCAAAAAGCGTGAGGGTTACCGACCGTTCGCGCCATCAGTGCTCGAGGACGATGCGCGCGAATTTTTTGACCTCCCAGAGGGCACCCGCGAATTCCCTTTTATGAATTTTGTAGTTCGCGTGCGCGACTCCAAGCGTGCCTTGCTCGGCGCCATCACACACATTGACGGTACAGCGCGGTTGCAAACAGTATCGCGCAAGACCAATCCCGCCTATTGGGAGGTTATTAATGCGTTCAAGAAGCGGACAGGAATCCCAATTCTGCTCAATACTTCCTTTAATAACAACGCTGAGCCGATCGTAGATTCGGTTGCAGACGCAATTGCCACATTTCTGACGACGGAGCTGGATGGACTTGTGGTCGGGCCGTTCCTCGTCAAAAAGCGGCCCGCAACGCAGGAACATTGGACTGCGCTCGCGGTTTCACTGCCGCCCTATGCATCGCTCTATCGAGTCCGCGCTCACACAGCGCGGGATCGTCAGGAGACGGTGTGCGAAATTCGCACCGGCGGCTCCAACTATGACAGTGTGCGGATTTCAGATGAGTTGTTCGATCTGCTGATGCGGATCGAAGGCGAAGCCGTGCTCGGACATCTTCTCGATTCAATTACGCCTGAGCAGACTCGACGTGAAGCCCTCGTCAAGGAGCTGCGCGGATTGTGGGAACAGCGTCGGGTTCGGCTACATCCCTCACGGGCGTTGTCACGGTAACGACGCGCCTCCAATGAGTTGCTGAAGGTCTGAAGCCAGGTAACAGCACTCGCGAGCTATTTTTCCAGAACGTTAAACAATAGCGTTTGGCCGCCGTGCAGTTCTTGTACCAACACGCCGGTGTCCAACGGAGCACCAGTCCCGGCCCAAGGTCCGGACACTTGCAGCGGCGCACCATAAAGGTAGGCGGAATTGACACATCAAACGAACTTCGAATTGCTGCGTCGGGAATTGGACGCAGACGATCCATGGCGGCTCGACAGCAATCCCTTTGAGCACGAGCGCCACAGGCAAATGCTTCGGATGGCACTTTCGCAGGGATCCGTCACAAATGCGCTCGAAGTCGGATGCGCAGGCGGAGCCTTCACGGAAAAATTGGCACCGCACTGCCAACGGCTCACCGTGATCGATATCGTGCCACACGCAATTGCCAGGACACGCGAACGGATGATGGACCCACCACACATCAATTGGATCGTCTCCGATGTCCAGCATTTTTCGACTGAGCAACAGTTCGATCTGATCGTGGTGGCGGAGGTTCTCTATTACCTCGACGGCAGCGCCGAGGTGCGCGCCGCTGTCCGCAATTTGGCACGGATGCTTGCGCCCGGTGGACAGCTGGTCTTCGGATCGGCACGTGACGCCAATTGCCGGCGATGGGGCCACATTGCCGGAGCCGAGACGGTCATAGCCATCCTGGAAGAAGAGCTGGTTGAAATCGATCGCTTGAGGTGCGTCGGTCAGTCGTCGAATGAAGACTGTCTGCTCGCCTGTTTTCGAAACGCGGCTTCGCCTTCGTGTGGACCAACTTACCAGCCTTAGGCCGGGAGATATTATGCGCATCTGTGGGATCAAACTGACGCACGACGGAGCGATCGCCCTTGTCGAGGATGGAAAACTGGTTTTTTGCGTGGAGCAGGAAAAGCTAGACAACAATCCGCGGTATCAGGCGATCGACGACCTCGACGCGATCGCGATCGCATTGGCCGAGCATGGTTTCGATGCGCACGATATCGACCAGTTTGTCATCGACGGCTGGGACGGAGTAGTCGAGTCGCAGTTTCGGGTCCTCAGTGGGTCGACTCCCGTCAGCCTGAAAGGGGCCCCTTATGCCGAACGCCGAGCCGATGATCTTCTCGCTTCGCTCGACGGCTCCGGACTGCTTGTCGGCGGCCAGTCCTTTCCTTATAAAAGCTATCCTCACGTGTCAGGCCATGTGGCCTCCGCGTACTGCACCAGTCCCTTTGCCCAAAGCGGGCAACCTGCATTCTGTCTGGTGTGGGATGGTGGCATCGTCCCACGCCTCTATCATGTAGAACGCCACCACGCCCGCCATGTTGACTGCCTGTTCCCCGTGATAGGTCACATCTACGCTGCGGCGGGTCATCACTTTGGTCCTTATAAGAAGCCGGGCGGCGCCCGGTGGGATCTGGGTGTGGCCGGCAAGCTGATGGCTTACATCGCGCTGGGCTCCGTTGACGAAGATATCGTTGAGGTATTTCGCGGGCTTTATCAGGCACGCTTTGCTGGCGACACGGAGTGTGCGCAAGCTTATCGCGAGAACATCCACAGCGCGGACGCGTCACTAGCGGCTGTGGGAGAGTTCTTCGAAGCAAGCGCGCTGCGACTGGAAGCCAAGCCGCCCGAAGACGTACTCGCCTCGTTCCATGTATTCCTCGAGCGTCTTCTCGTTCATGAAATGGGTATCGCGCTGCAGCGCCATTCGATTGCGGGGCCGAAAAATTTGTGCATCGCTGGCGGATGCGGACTCAATATCAAATGGAACAGCGCCCTGCGCGCGAGCGGTTTGTTCGACGCAATCTGGGTGCCGCCGTTTCCCAACGATAGCGGGTCTGCGATTGGCGCCGCTTGTTGCGCGCTGGCAGCCGAGAAGGGCTTCGTGCCGCTGGAGTGGTCGGTATATAGCGGACCGGCCTTAAAAGGTTGCCAAGTACCGCCCGGATGGACGGCGTCTACTTGCTCCATTGCAGAACTCGCCAGCATACTCGCCAGTAGCAAGCCCGTCGTTTTCCTTGCCGGCCGAGCCGAGCTCGGACCACGAGCATTGGGGGGCAGAAGCATTCTGGCCGCCGCGACTTTGCCCACAATGAAGGATCATCTCAACGACATCAAGTTTCGAGAGCACTTCCGTCCCGTGGCGCCAATCTGCCTTGAGGATCGTGCGCCGACCATTTTTAGCCCGGGGAGCCCTGATCCCTATATGTTGTTCGATCATCAGACGCGCGCGGAATGGCGAGAAAAAATCCCTGCCATCGTGCATCTCGACGGATCTGCCCGATTGCAGACCATTTCAAGAACTTCCGAGCATCCGGTGGCGCAACTTCTGGTCGAATACGAAAAACTGACGGGTATTCCGTTGCTCTGCAACACGAGCGCCAACTATCACGGACGAGGTTTCTTCCCGGACGCTGCTTCAGCCTGTGCGTGGGGACGCGTCGAACGTGTGTGGT
The DNA here is from genome assembly GCF_014397665.1 of Paraburkholderia sp. UCT2. Classification (NCBI taxonomy): domain Bacteria; kingdom Pseudomonadati; phylum Pseudomonadota; class Betaproteobacteria; order Burkholderiales; family Burkholderiaceae; genus Paraburkholderia; species Paraburkholderia sp. UCT2. The sequence continues at coordinate 161,102 of NZ_VZQO01000004.1, read as the reverse complement.
GCGATGGTTTGTTACTGACCAGGACTGGTCTGTCGCCGTCAGTCGACGAAACACTTTTCGCTACGTCGCCGTTCGAAGATTGCTGACGTTGCAGCTCAGGGGTCAGTACGACGCCGTCAATTGTCCCGGCAGCTCGCTCTATCGCTACGGTCCGAAGACGATCAGCCGGCCGCCCTTGGCTCGATTTTCGCAAGCACTTATCCCGGCCGGAGGTTGCTCATCGACCCGCGGAACCTCGATGCCATCCTCGGAAATTTTCAAGGTAGTTGTCGCCTCAACGTTTAGAGTTCAGACGGCCTTTCGCTGCTGGTTATCGCGCTGCGGAGTGCCTGCCAGGTTGTCGGTTTGATCCGGGTTCAGATGCACAGCACTTACGCGCTGCCAGTTGCGCGTGCGGCCTTTCCATCGGATCGGATTGCGCTGCCGGGCACTCTCGTAGACGCCGCGCGTAGATCCAGAATGTCCTAGTCGAGTTTGGCATGACGCTGCGCCGGCGTCACGAACCGGATCGCGCTGTGACGACGTTCGTGGGTATACTAGCGCACCAGTGCGCCCACCCAGGTGCGCGCGGCGAATAGGTATCGAACGCCTTGAGCGGGTAAGCGGGCCAGTACTTCAGGGTCTTGAACAGGGAACTGCCCCCTCAGGCTCTCACAGATCCGTACGTGAATCTCTCGATTCATACGGCTCCTCTTGTCCGCCGTTCTTCGAAACGGAAATCCCAGTGCGCGAACAACTGGGGAAGACTTTCCCGACGTCGCTTTAGCCGTGCCCAATATCGTCGTTTGTGTCCTCTCAGTCGCTTTTACTTATTTCGCCCACCCGCCAAGCCGCAAGTCTATTCTGACCAGGTACCGTTTCAACGACTCCGGATAGAAGGCACCGTGGTAATTCACCCCTCCCCTGATCATCGGGTTTATGCGCCGCGCCAGTTCGGACAGCGTCAAGGAGGTACTTCGATTGAGACTCAGGCTTCGAATAGCCTGAGACATTCGCGTTAGCGCCTTTTGACTTACCGCCGGTCCGAATCCGGTGAACAGGTTTCCTTCCCGGTCCTGTACGGTCCGAGCATGAAAGCTGAAACCAAGGAAATCGAACTTGGTGTGGGTATGTTCCCCTCGACGCCGGCCATCTTTGCAGTAGACATGGTGCGTCTTTTCCAGATGTAGCAAAAGCCCACATGCGGTAAGCCGCTCCCGCAAGGCAGACAGAAACTTTTCCGCCGGCTGCTTCGTCCTGCAATGACAGACAACATCGTCGGCATACCGTTCAAACGGCACCTCCGAATGCTCAGTCTGAACCCATCGATCAAACGCGTAGTGAAGAAAGAGGTTAGCCAATAGCGGACTGATTACGCCGCTTACAATGTTGCATACTTTTCACTCCTTCGTCTGAATCATTCGAATTTTCGCTGTTGAGAACCTGCGGCTGTGGGTCGACGCGGAACACAACGACGATTTCGTCCTTGTGGATTTCGACGCGCTTGACCAGCTCCAGTACAATCTGGCGCTTCATTTCGAGGTCGATCGTATCCAGTTTTTCGGTGACAGCGGTTGCAAATTCTTCAAGCCGGTTGATGACCAGGAACAGCTCGCTTTGCACCACTCCATGATGGCGGGATTCCTGGATCAGTCCGTCAATCTGTTCGAGCCGGCTCTTCAACTGCCGTATCTTCGGCTCGAAGTCCGTCTTGTCGATGATACCGTCAGCGTAGCTGTCGATCAGCCGGGACTTGCCTTTTTTCAGATGAAACCGCTGCTTTTCCAGGCTGGCCGTGTCGAAGCCGCTCTTTTCATTGCATTCCATCATGTCAAACCGACGCTCATATTCGTTCTTCAGTCGTTCCGGATGCCTGAGCAATTCGACAACCTGTTGCCATAACAGATCATCGAGCCTGTCGGTACGTACCTGAAGATTGTCACAGATGCGATGGCCACCGAAACGGTAGGCGTCGGTTCCAACACAACGGTAATAGGCGTAGTCCCGCTGATGTCCCTTGGCCTCCGCCTTGCTCACTTTCTTTGCGTAATAGGCGACAAACGGCACTGGCCGCAGACCGTCAACCCTTGCAGCAGGCGTAACGGCTCACCGTCGCGCCTCTGGCGTGCCAGCTTGCGGTTCTCGGCCAACTGCTCCTGAGCCGACTGGAACAATGCCTCGCTGACGATCGCCGGCACCGGAATCTCGATCCAGTCCTGCCGGTCGGTACGTGTTGTCGAGTACGGCTTTCTGGGCACGTCGGCGCTGTGACGCTGGGCACGCACGCGTACCTGCAGGTGATCGCGCGACTGCGTCTTGCCGAACGCGGCCCGCCCCATGTACGCCGGGTTACGCAATACCCCCCACACTACGCTGCGGTCCCAGTATGGCTTGCCGGACGCCGTCACCGTACCCGAATCGATAAGGCGGCGTACCACTTCCCCTATGCTCAGGCGCTTCATTCCCACCCACTGGAAGATCGCCCGGATCGTTGCAGCCTGGGGCAATTCGATAACGTACCGGGCCGGCGTTCCGTCGAGCTGCCGGCGAATGTAGCGATAGCCGTAAGATGCCCCGGACAGCACATTGACGCTGCCGCGTTTGGCGCCGTGAAGCTTGCCACGACGGTGACGCTCGGCGATCTTCGCCCGTTCGTATTCCGCAATCATGCCCTGCATCTGCAATAGCAGCGACTCTTCCGGCGTCGTACCGATTGCGTGATTGAGGAACACCACCTCCACGCCGCAGGCCGAGAACTCTTCCATCAGCAGCGCCTGGCGCGCATATTTGCGCGCCAGACGGTCTGGTGACAGGATGTATAGCTGATCGATCGCGCGAGCGCGGCACAGTTGCGTGACAGGATCTGCAATCTGCATTATCCCCCGGGTACTGTACTCAGGGAGAGCGCACTTGCGGGGGAATTCGAGATCAGTCGCACACCGATCCGAGAGAATCCTCAGAGGCTGGAGTACGAAGGCCTCGTGGAAACGAGGAATGGTGTTGGCACGATCGTGAGCGGCGTCGATTTTCACCGATATCGAGACACAGACGCGTTCCGGTTAAGGTTGAGCGAGATGTTGGGCGACTTATGTTCTCCAACATGCGCTCCCGAAGCTCTTGAGCGGATTCAGCGACTGGCCCTGAGAGCGAAGGTGCTGCGAAGCCAGTCGCCAGATTTCGAAGAGTTCTGGCGGATCATCCATGAGTTGCATTCCGTAATCAACGGCATAATAATAAACGGCGAGTTTCGCCTAACGCACGATCGCTGCTACTTTCAAGCATCGCGCGCCCGGTACAACATTGTGCAGCTCTTATGCGACGAGGAGATCAAGTACCTCGACGGAGAGCTGGAGGAATGTTGCTTAGCGTTGCGCGCCGGGGACATGCGCGCCCTTGGACTAGTACAACGGAACTACATCTCGTTCGGTCTGGCCCGTATCGCCCGACTAATGTCCGAATAGTCAGCGGGGCGCGTCATATACTATTGAACATCTGTCGGCACTATGATGCCCTAAATTGACAGATGCTAGACTGAGTAAGCCGTATCCGCTGTTCTTTCTCGTCGTGCAGAGACGCGATTTATTGCTTGCGTGACGACAATTTCGCTTGCGGCACAACAGATTCGTCATCGACGCAAATGACCGTGTTTAGGTCGTGGCGCAGATAGTCTTCATGGCTCTTTGGGGATATTCCTCGCATTATCAGCTGACGGGAAAGGTATTTTTTCCAAGAAAATGCATCGAATCCGAGATGATATTCGATGTGTCGCCGCTCCGTTCCGTGTGTGAAAACAATCCATTGATGACCCAGTGGGTGAGGAGCATCGATTGGAAAAAGATTTAAACCGCAGTGCTCTGCTAAAGAACGCAGAGTTGAGACCTTGTAATACTGCACTTCCGGATACGACCAATCTGCGTTGATACTGTCGGTATCGCCAGACAGAAAAGCCGCCACAAATATTCCATTAGGTGCAAGACTCCGCGATACTGACGATAGGCAGTTTGCAATTTGACTCTTACTCGCATGCATAAATATTCCAGCAGCAATTATGTAGTCAAACTGACAATCGAACTGGGAAGCATCAAAATCGGAGTTAAATGAAAATTTGGGGCGCTTCAGGGTTATGACGGCGGAGCCAAGTTCCGCCTTGATGCCTTCCCTGAGACACCATTCTTCTGGCTCGATGCCGAAATAGCGATCGGGGCTAAGGTATATCAAAGGAAACTTGCCCCCGCGGAGCGAACCACACCCGATATCTAGAAGCAAGTGGTCCTCTCTCAATCCGAGCAAAAGCAATGTGACGAATTGCACGGCACCTAAGCGGTCATAATAGTCAGGCGGCCCTACCCAAGCACGATGATTTCTGTCCCCCATTACTGGATCCTTCGGCTGCATTTCAGCTCCTTATGAGATCGTTCAAAGAATCTATCGACGCCTAATGGCTTTTTGCAGTCGAGCGTGTTGACCTCGATCGGTGTGGCCAACGCATATACCAGATCCGGGAGCCAAGCTGTCCGGCGGCAATGCTGTCGCCGGGTGTTGACCGGCACTTCAACAATTGGCCATGACAGAAGGGAGGACGCAGGAGCCGTGCCAGTGAGTGATCCGCCCGTCAGGGCGCGTCGCTAGCCGCCTATCATCTGACGGGGTCGAAAACGTGTCATGTTTGTTACGTGAGTGTACGAACGCCGACAAAGGCTTTGTCAGGTTGCCGATCACCGAACAAAGCGTGTGCAGGCGATGCAATCGCCCAGAAAACAGCAGACGGATTCTGGGTGAGACCGGAAAAGACGCCTGGCTTCAAACCGGGGCGCGAGCTGCTTTCGATAAAGCGAAGCGCGCAGCAGATGACGCTTGAGCGCGAAGTGTTGCCGGATCGGACCGATGCACGACAGGAACGCCTGCGTGCGCCCGGGCAGGCGGACACCACGCATACATCGCTCGCGTTCACGTGTGGGCTGATGGCTGTTCTCTGTACGGTTGTTGACGCGGGCGGCCGCCTTGACGAACACATGCTTCACGTTCGCCAGCTCCGGGATTTCGGCCTTTGCTGCGGGGTAACTGCGCAACTGGTCAGTGACGATCTTCTTCGGCACCTCGGGACAGGCCGCCAGTACGCGTTTGAAGAAACGTTTCGCGGCGGCCTTGTCGCGCCGCTTCTGTAAGCAGGATGTCGAGCTCAATGCCGTGCTGGTCGACGTCACGCCTCAGCACATAAGCTTCACCGTGCAATGACATGAACACTTCATCAAGATGCCACGTGCTGCCCGGCTGGCGACGGGCAGCCTTCACGCGATGCGCGAAACCAGCCCCAAACTTGTCTATCCACCGCCGGATCGATTCATGGCTGACGATCACGCCACGCTCGAACAGCAGTTCCTCGATATCGCGCAGGCCGAGCTGGAACCTGAAATACCAGCGTACGGCATGGCTGATGACTGACGCCGGGAACCGGTGACCGTGATACAGCGATTTCGTTTTCTTCATCGCTTCATCTTAACTGACCGCGGCGCCAACGTGACAAAGCCTCCCATAGGGAGGGTACGTTGTCCCCGAAGCTTCGAACCCGACCGTTTCCAGTCGCGCACGTCCGGGTAGGCGACTGCTGGTCGCACAGCAGGTCACAACTCCAACCTCCAATGTTCCGGGATTGAACGTGACAAGGCAGAATCGAGCTTTGCCATCCTTGCGGCATGCCGAATAGCGCTCGGCGGACGGCAACACGTGTCGCACACGGCTGTAGTACTAACCTTTCACCGCACCCCATCGCGCAGAAGCCCATTCAAGCGGCGCGAAGTCGTTGAACGCTCGCCAAGTGTCTTCGCACCGCCGCCCTACATGCGATTTATCAGTAAGCGGAAAGAAGTTGTCCATAGCCGTTGACGCGGTCTAGCATTCCGGCAAGTCTCATGACATCCCATGCGACAGCTTGATTGCTGGTGACAACTGGTTTTCCTGTGCGACGTTCGATTTCCTCGATGACTTCGATCGACCTGAGGGCGCCGCAACTGATGAAAATTGCATCCGCATCTGGCCGGTCCAAGAAAAGCGCCATGTCCACGATAGTCTCAGGTGTGACACGCACCATATCGCTGTCCTTCTCTAATTGCAAGCCGTGAATCGCGAGCACTTCGAATCCCTCGTTTTCCAAATATTCCTTTTCCATCACATTGATTTCGTCGAGATAAGGGGTACCGATTACGATCCGCTTCGCACCGACAGCGCGGAGTCCGCGGATGACTGCAGTGACCATACTAGTTGTCTTCGCGTTCGGGGCACCGCGGGACAGTTCGGTGAACACTTTTTTCTCGCCGACTACCAGGCTACCCGAGGTACAGCCGTAGCAGATCACGTCAAGGCTTCCATCTGGAAGGATTCGCGCCGCTGAATCGGCAAGGCTCAAAGCGATGTTGCCGAGGGACTCCCTGGTGATACTGTCCGGGTTTGGAACTCTGGTGAAATGGATGCCCATCCCCTTCGGAAGCAAAGTGAACATGTCTTCCTCGATGGTCTGCTCAGTGGCAAGCAGCACAAAACCGGCTTTCGCACGGTCGTGACGACCGCCATCGAGAACAACATCGAAACCAGCGTTGATACTCACAATTCGTGTTCCTATCAGTAGAAAGAGGCGAGCGCGTAGCAGCGATAACCCCAATGGCAACGCAAAAAACTAGCCGGTTATAAATCGTGCGATACGAGCTAGCCCGAAGGATATGTAGTTACGCTGCACCAGCCCGAGAGCGCGCATATCGGCGGCACGCAGAGCTCGACAGCACTCTTCCAACTCATGATTAAGGTACTCGACTTCCTCGTCCCAAAGATCAGTCACGAAGTTGTACCAGACACGCGACGCTTGGAAGTAGCAGCGATCATGTGTCTGCCGCAGCTCCTTGTTTCGGATCAATTCGTTGACGGAGAAATGAAGCTCGTGGAGGATCGACCAGAACTCGTCAAAATTATGCGGAGAAGCCGACAGTGCCGCGGCGCGCGGCACCAGTTGCTCGATGCGCTCTAACGCTTTTGGGGCGTCGGTAGGCGAGCAAAAGTCGCCCAGCATTTCGCTTAACCTCAAGCGGAAGTTGTACGTATCACGGTATTCGCGGAAATCCACCCCGCTGACGATCGTGCCAACGCCGTTCTTCGTCTCGACGAGCCCTTCGTACTCGAGGCGCTGCAGGACTTGACGAATAGGCGTGCGGCTGACCTCGAATTCTTCTGCAAGCAAGGTCTCCCCAAGCAGCGTGCCTGGAGGATAGCGAAGGCTACAGATGCGATCCCGCACCGTCGTATAAATGTCTGGCGTTTGGTTCCGAACTGCCGACGCTCGTGGCGCCGGCCGCGAACCTTGTCCTTTAAGTTTAACCGCGCGTCCCATTGATCGTCCTTCGCGAGGAGAGGCCGATAGCCGCCGCCCCAAGCGCTGTTGTGTGCGAATTCCGCGCAATGATAGCGCCAAAGTGGCCCCCCCGCAACCTGTACACAGCTCGTAACGTTTGCAACGAGTCCAATTTACGGCACACCGCCTATGATCGCCGGAAACGCCTAGTCGCCATCTTCCAAAAAGTTGTATTGCATTGATTTGCAATGCATTTATTAAAATAATTGACGTGCGAACTGGCTATGTCGACTGGACAAGTCTAAGCGCATTTCCCACTTGACATTCTAATTTTGCGCTCCTAGAGTCCAGCTGTGTACCTGCTGCATACAGCTAACAACCGGAGAAATTTGTGAACGAGTACAAAGGCCGAGTAAGCAAGTTGCGAGAAGCGCTGCGCGTCGCACATGTCGACCTGGCACTGATTACTGATCCAGACTCGGTGGCTTACTTCGGGGGCTTCTGGAACTATCTTGGAGTCGAATTTGGTCGTCCGACGTTGATGGTCATCCCTCAAGATCGCGATCCGGTTTTGATTACGCCTCTCATGGAATCCGAGATGTGTGCTCGGATGACGTGGATCAAAGATATTCGCCCCTGGGCCGATGGGATTGATGACGAGTGGCGCAAACCGCTACAGGATGTGTTGCAGGCTTCGGGGGCAAAACGCCTAGGTATAGAGCGCGCGAAGATGCCAGCACTTGTCGCCAATGCACTGCCGGTCGAGCCCGGCAGCCTTACCGACATTGGTCAGATCATTTTTGATCAGAGGACCATCAAGTCGGATAGCGAAATCGCGATCATGAAACAAGCCGGCCAGGTTGCCGTGGCAATGGTCGAGTCCGCGAAAGACGTCATCAAGGAAGGTGTGCCTGAATACGAAATCGCGCTGGCTGTTATAGCAGGCGGCACTCGGAAAGCGGCCTCGTTCTTGAACGACCACGAGGACCGCTTCGTGTCTCCCACTATCTATAACCTTCAGATTCTTCAGTCTGGGCGCGATGTCTGTCTTGTGCATCGAAGGTCTTCCGTTCGCAAGCTGAAGCGCGGGGACCCGGTTTACCTTTGCTTCTGCGGCATTGCGAATTTCAAGAACTATAAACTCGGTTTCGATCGCGAGTTCTTTGTCGGTTCTGTGACCGACGAACAAGCTCGCGTCTACGAGGCGGCCGTGGCTGCGCAGCAAGCCGCGCTAGCACAGATTAAACCGGGCGTACGCTGCGAGGACGTCAATGCTGCCGCCGAACAGGTTTACCGCGATGCAGGTTTTGCGCCGGGCTATCGTACCGGGCGTTCGATCGGATATTCGTTCCTAGAAACACCCGAGTTGAAGCGCGGTGAGCAGCGGACGCTGGAAGCCGGTATGACGTTCGCGGTCGACGGCGGCATCACTATCGAAGGGGAATTTGGCGGGCGGATCGGTGATTCGATTGTTGTCACGGCGGACGGGTTCGAGTATTTGACTAACTATCCGCGCAACCTGGCAGTGGTGTAAGTGTCATGGTCGATTCAGTCATCCTCAAAACACTGATCGCGGTGAACCGCGAGTTCTTTGGCAGTCGTTGGAGCGACAGAGACCTCGAGGAACTCGTCAATCCGCGTTTCGGTGTGGTTTCAGATTTATCGAGTCTGGTCGAGCGACTTTCAGCGATCCGAGAGAAGAATCTCGCTGACTTGGCTCCTCCGTGGATCTCGGAGACCCAGCGATGAAACAGGCTAGCGGCGCTACCGTGCGAGAGATTGCCGCGGCACTATCGTGCGGCGATGCCACGGCCCTCCAGGTCGTGAACAACAGTGTAGAACTCGCCGAGGGCAATAATGCGTGGCTCAAAAGCCTAATCACTGTAACGAGTGAACGAGGCCGCCTGGAAGCAAAAGCGGCCGATGAGCGTCGTCGATCGGGGAGCAGACGAGGGATGCTCGACGGCATGCCGTATGCCGCCAAAGATGCTTTCGAGACCAAAGGTATTCGGACAACGGCGGGAAGTAAAGTCCTCGCCGAGCACGTTCCGCGCAACGATGCAGCTTTGATTCGCAAACTAACGGATGCAGGTGCGGCCTTGGTTGGAAAGGCGAACATGCACGAATTTGCGTACGGCGCGACCGGAGAAAATCAATTTTCAGGCACGACTGTCAACCCCTGGGATGAACGGCGCTTGGCGGGAGGGTCAAGCGGCGGCTCTGCAGCTGCGGTTGCTGCTGGCATTGTTCCGTTCGCGCTTGGAACTGACACGGGAGGTTCTGTGCGCGTGCCAGCGGCCCTCTGTGGCGTGGCAGGATTTAAACCCACGTTTGGCCTGTTGGACTCAACTGGCGTCATTCCGTTTTGCTGGACGCTCGACCATGCTGGCATCATCGCAGGAAATGCCGATGACGTCTCGGTGGTTGCCGACTGTCTCACTGACCTTGATATCTTCGGTGGTGAGAGCTCCCTTCGTTCGCTGCGCATCGGGTTACCAACGGCATGGACCTCGCTTTTGGAACCGAGCGTTCGCGCAGGTTATGAACGTGCCATAGCGGCGTTGAGGGCGTCTGGCGCTACATTCCACGACGTTGAGTTGCCGGATCGTGCGGAATCGAGGACCGTGTCGCTCACCATCCAACTGGCTGAAGCTCTGGCGTACCACTCGTCATTGATAGCCTCGTCGGGCGAGCGGTACGGAGCGGATATAAGAAGCGGCTTTGTGCTCGGCCAACAGTTGTCCGCGGAAAGCTACGTGCAATGTCAAAGGCTGCTGAGCGCTTACCGCTCGTCGTTCAAAAAGCTCTTCAAAGACATAGACGCGATCCTGACCCCTACATGTCCCATCGTCGCGCCGGAAACAGGCAGTACCCGCATTCCCATCGGTGAGGAACTCTTCCCGGTTGGTAATGCGCTGACACTATTTACGTCGTTCTTCAATTTGGTCGGCGCGCCTGCTATTGCATTACCTGCCGGCAGGGACGAAAGAGGACTGCCAGTCAGCGTGCAGCTAATCGGCGCGCCTAACAAAGACAGGGATATTCTCGAACTTGCACGACATCTTGAACGGGATCTGGCACGTTAGACGTGTGCAGCTCCCAGCAAAGGAACATCAACTCACTGTAAAGAGGCAAATATGCAAACCCGTAAGAGCTCGAAGCACGTTCGGACGTGTCTGTTCCTGTTATTGAGTGCGGTCCTTCCAGCTACCTCTGCCCATGCTCAACAGCTGGTTGTCGCCTCGTTCGGCGGCGCATACACCGCTAGCCAGTCAAAGGCTTTTTTTGAGCCATACACCGCAAAAACGGGAACCAAAGTCCTACCTGCTGACTATAACGGCGGACTGGCAGAGCTTCGTTCGCAGGTGCAGGCGGGGTCCGGTGCGTGGGATGTAATCGACCTCGAGTTTCAAGACGCAGCTCGTGCATGTGATGAAGGATTGATCGACCCGATAAAGCCTAGTTCGCTTCCAAATGGGCAAGGCGGCAAGCCAGCGTCCTCCGACTTCATACAGGGCTCGCTGATGGACTGCGGCGTGGGAACGATCCTCTGGTCGAACGTGATTGCGTACGACAAGCGAAAGTTCGGCGGGGCGCAGCCCACCACAATTGCCGATTTCTTTGATTTGAAGCGGTTCCCTGGCAAGCGCGGGCTGAGCAACAAACCAAACGGAAACCTGGAGTGGGCGCTCATGGCTGATGGCGTACCGCGAGACAAGGTTTATGCAACCCTACGCACGCCGGCCGGCCTCGAACGCGCGTTCAAAAAACTTGACACTATCAAGGCCAACGCAATCTTTTGGGGAGCGCAAGCACAGTCTGTCCAACTTCTCGCCGACGGGGAGGTCGTGATGACAGAAGGAGGCAATGGCAGATTTACAGACGCCGTCACGAAGGACAAGAAGCCTTTCGGCATCATTTGGCAAGGCCAGATCATCAACGGCGATGTATTCGCAGTATCGAAAGCCAGCAAGAATAAAGCGGCCGCACTCGACTTCATTCGCTTCGCAACTTCGGCGCCTCAACTTGCTGCTCAGACTAAATACATCAGCTATGCCCCCGCCCGCAGCTCCGCGTTGCCATTGGTGGACGCATCTTTGCGAGAGAATCTGCCGACATCGCCTGCAAATCTGACAGTCGGCCTTGCCAGCGACACGGCGTTCTGGAACGATGAGCAGGACGAAATCAATCGCCGTTGGGCTGCGTGGATGGCCCGCTAAGAGGAACGTTATGAACATGCTAAACGCCTCCCACCAGCGAGAACAAGGGAATGCTGAACGAGCCGACAGTGACCACGTTGTTTTTTCGCAGGTAGAGAAGAGCTACGACGGCAGTACGCACGTCGTCAAGTCGCTCTCGCTCTCAGTCAAACGTGGCGAGTTTCTCACGTTACTCGGCCCGTCAGGCTCGGGGAAAACGACGACGCTGATGATGCTTGCGGGCTTTGAGGCACCAACTGCGGGGACGATTAGCATTGGCGGCGTGAATCTGACAACCACGCCACCGCATAAGCGAGGCATCGGCATGGTGTTCCAAAACTATGCCCTGTTTCCTCACATGTCGATTGCGGACAACGTGGCGTTTCCTTTGGCCGCGAGGAAGATGCGAAGGAGCGAGATCGGCGAGCGCGTGGCTCGGGCGTTAGAGATGGTCAAAATGCAGGACTTTGCGTCCCGTCGACCCGCGCAGCTTTCTGGGGGGCAGCAACAGCGTATTGCGCTGGCTCGAGCTCTTGTGTTCGAGCCAACTCTTGTCTTGATGGACGAGCCTCTCGGCGCGCTGGACAAGCAGCTTCGCGAGCACATGCAGACCGAAATCAAACACCTGCACAAGATGCTCGGTGTTACGGTCGTATATGTAACACATGACCAGGACGAAGCCCTGGCGATGTCCGACCGGGTCGCGATTTTCAACAATGGAGTGGTCGAGCAGATTGGTCCGCCGACTGCGATTTATGAATCGCCGAACACGGAGTTTGTGTCGCGGTTCGTCGGCGACAACAACCTTTTGGAAGGTGTTGTAGACGAGTGTTATGCGTCGGAAAACGGGGGCTATCGCGCAAAGATCACGCACGGAGCTTGTCGATTTGAAGCCGTGGCCACCAAGCCACTGGCGTCGGGTACGCGTGTCACCCTTGTATTGCGGCCGGAAAGGGTGTCGCTTGCTGGACAGGACGGAGCTCTCGAGAATCAGGTGAGCTCTCAGATTGTAGAGTCTACGTATTTCGGCGACCACGTTCGCCTCACGTGCCGAATCCCCAGCGGCAACGAAATCACAGTGAAACTGGCGAATACGTCGAGCCTGGGTTCCCTCCAGGCAGGGCAGACGTTGCCTATCGGCTGGCGCTCGGCTGACAGCCGTGCGCTACTGGCAGTAGGAGGATAGGGATGAGTCCAATAATTATGGCCGAGACGCACAACCCGGACCCTTCATTTCAGGAACAGTGGGGCGCGACGTTGAAAACGCGCGTTCAAAAAGCACGGCGACGCGAGACGCGCAAGTCGCTGTTGCTGGTCGCGCCCGTGATTTTGTTCCTCGTGCTGGCCTTCCTCGTGCCAATCGCAAAGATGTTTCAGGTCAGTATCTATGATCCAACATTGCGCGATCTTCTGCCGAATTTAGCTCGTACGCTCGAGAGTGCTTCGAAGGCGGAAACGGGGAACCAGGTCTGGCAGAGCCTGGCTCGTGATCTCGTTTCAGCCAGAGATCAGGGCAAGCTAGGAATTGTTGCGAGCCGACTGAACGCTGAGCGCCCAGGGCTGCGATCCGTTGTAGAACGTACCGCCCGTCGCGCTGCGACTACTGACGATGCTCCTACGGCACAGTGGTTCGCAAATGTCGATCCGACTTGGGGTGAGCCCGAAATAATTCCCATGTTGGCGCGTGCCACGCGGGCGTTCACATTTGACAACTATCTATCAGCGTTAGACTTCCGCCGCGATGACAACGGAAATGTAGCCTCCCAACCGCAGGATGACCGGATTTATCGGTCGTTATATTTTAAGACCTTTTCGGTAGCTATCGCCGTAACGATGCTTTGCGGTGTAATGGGCTATCCGATCGCTTACCTGATGGCGACGAGTTCAAAGGCAACTGCGAACAGATTGATGATTCTGGTGCTGGTGCCATTCTGGACATCCATGCTGGTTCGGGTTACCGCGTGGATGGTCCTGCTGCAGTCCCAAGGCGTCGTGAACGATCTTCTCGTGTTCGCTGGCGTGGTAAATGAGAACAATCGCGTAATGCTGATCTATAACCTCACAGGCACCTTGATTGCAATGACACACATCTTGTTGCCGTTTTTCATACTCCCGCTTTACAGCGTGATGGTCGCCGTTCCTCCCAGTTATATGCGGGCCGCGCAATCGCTTGGCGCTGGACGGTTTAGTGCCTTCTGGAAGGTCTACTTCCCTATCACGCTGCCGGGCGTCGGGGCCGGTGCTTTGCTGGTGTTGATTTTGGCCCTTGGGTACTACATCACACCGGCTCTTGTCGGCGGACAGTCGGGACAGATGATCTCCAACATGATCGCTTTCAATATTCAGACCTCGCTGAACTGGGGTCTCGCGGCTGCACTGAGCATCGTCCTACTGGTCGTGGTGCTTGCCCTTTATTTCGTCTACAACCGTCTGGTTGGTGCTGAAAACCTGAGGATGGGGTAGGCATGAACATTCAAACCCAGCCGTTCCGCTCGCCCATCGAGAAAGGATGGAATGTTCTTTTTTTACTGATCTGCGCGACAATCTTCCTCTTTCTGGTTGCGCCAATCCTGGTAGTCATCCCTTTGTCGTTCAACGCCGAGCCCTATTTCACGTTCACACGGGCGATGTTGCACTTACACGCCGCCGCCTGGTCTCTTCGTTGGTATGAATCGTTTTTCAGCAACCCTCGTTGGTTGCTTTCAGTCAGGAATAGCCTCGTGGTTGGCGTCGCGACCACCATTCTCGCTGCGTCGATTGGGACCGCAGCAGCGTTGGGTTTAAGACAGCGTCTGCTTCCTGGCAGGTCGTTCATGATGAGCTTTATTCTTGCGCCGATGGTCGTGCCGACGATTGTTACAGGCGCCGGAACCTATTTCGTGTTCGCGAAAGTCGGCCTGGTCGATAATCTTTGGGGGCTGATCGCCGCGCATACTGCGCTGGGAATTCCATTCGTTGTAGTCACCGTCCTTGCTTCTGTGAGCGGCCTCGACCGATCTTTTGAAAGAGCGGGAGCGATCATGGGGGCGCCGCCGTGGATGGTCTTTCGCAAGGTCACACTACCGCTCATCATGCCGGGCGTAACAGCAGGCGCAGTCCTGGCCTTTATCACGTCGTTCGACGAGGTCGTTTTCGCGCTGTTTTTATTACCAAGTCCGCAGTACTTCACGTTGCCGCGACAAATGTGGTCCGGTCTTCGCGAGCAGATTAGCCCGGCAATTTTGGCTGCGGCAACGCTCTGGATATTGCTGTCACTCGTGATGATGTGGTTGGTCGGTATCCTTCGAAAGAGAGCGTCTCTTGTTCGACGACCGTAGTAGGAGCCGTACATTGGCTAAATACAGTTCCGCAACCGTCGAACGCGGCGAATCGCCGCTGCTTCTCGTCACGCCACATGCAGGTCGGAATGTTCCTCAAGAACTGATAGCCCGGCAGAATTGGCTTGCAGTCCAGGGAAGCATGTCAGACCCTGCTGCAGAGGCGTTATGCAATGCTGCGACGACACTCGATGCAATCTTAGTCAGTGGGATGTTTCATCCGCACGTGATGGACCTGAACGCCGACGATGCGGAACTTACGCCGCATTTTGCTCGGCTCAATCTCAGCGCGTTTCGCAACGGTAGCGGGTGCTTCACTATACGATACTGAGGTCCAGTACGAAGATGAAGCGTCCAGGAAGGTCGGCAAGTATTGGCGCCCTTTTCATCAGTATCTTAGCGAGGAGCTGGACCGTCTTAATCTACCCATGACCGGGTGCTGATGCTCGTCGTTCATGCGAGGCAGTGGCTTAGAAACGCACAGGAAGGCGTGCGCCTCGCAGATTGTACGGTCTCGACGCACTTCGGCCGATCTGCGGATGCTCGGCTCGTCCAGGCGCTCACTTCACAGGTGCAGACGAGCGGTTACTCCTGGGTGCTCAGTCCTGCCGGCGCAGGTGGCTTCGCAGCACGCCGATATGGGAATCCAGGGGATGGCCTGCATGTGATAGAACTCGAGGTAGGCGGTCGATGGCGAGCCGGAATCTCTTCATTGGCGAAGCCTCGACACATAGCCGTCGCCTGACGAATGCAGAAGACCAATAAACAGCCTTGTCGAAGCCGTTAGGGGGACGATGATTCGGCTAGGCGGTCTAGTGCCTCCTCGGTAGATCTGGAGAGCGTCGCACCTCAGGCACGCTTGCGGTAAGCATTGAGCGGCCTCGGAGTACATGGGCGCAAGTTCTTATTAATGGGTGACAAAATTCAGCTCGGATGGCTTGCCAAAGGCGCCTTTGTGGCGGCCGCTACAGTGGGGATTGGGGCGCTCAGTAGCGTTCTTGCTCGCCGTCTGCTGCAAGGTTTCATGCCGGCCGGGCGGGCGGGCGTCATTGCCGAAATCCTCGGAATTGCGATGTTTATCGGTTCATGCGCGCTGTATTTTAGTGGTCGCAGGGCTTGGTAACGCGTGTAGTGGTTTCGGTAGTGCTAGTTGACGATCCTTCAAACGTCCCTGCTATTTCGTGACGGATGGTGTAACGCGTGATCGCGAATAGATCGCGACTTGTTTTTTGACTCGCAAAGGAGATCATGCGTAGGCCGCCGTTTTCTCTCTAACATTCAGTTTCACGAAAGGAGCGACCGTGGCAAAGCTGGGGGTAATGGGAGTTGGCGACTTAGCAGATAAGATCGTCAGAGGTTTGCTTCGCCAAAACGAACTTGCAGCAGAGAATGTGTTGCTCTCACCAAGAAGTTCGCGCAAAGCGGAGGCTCTCGCCAAGGACCTCGGATGTACCGTTCTATCTAGCAATCAAGAAGTGGTCGATGGAGCTGACGTGCTACTCATCAGTGTCCGGCCTGACCAACTCGGCGACCTATCGAGCCAAATAAGGCTCAGCGGTCGGCGCACGATCATCTCTGTCGTTGCGGGAATTTCTGTGAACGATCTACGTCAGCTATTTGGTCACCACGACTTCGTTCGATCGATGCTTTCCTACGCGTCGGAAATCGGTCAGTCAACTGTAACAGTTTTCCCGAGGCACGCGCTGGCTGAGGAATTGTTATCGAAGCTTGGGAATCTGGTGGCCTGTGACGTGGAAGGTGAGTTCGAACTGGCGACTATCGGCGCATGTATGAACGGTTGTCTCTACTTCCTGGCCGATGAGTTGCAGCGGTGGCTCATTAAGGCCGGCCTTCCTCCTGAGACTGCGCGTGCGTTGGTGCTCAACAGTATGACGGACTGCGCAGCCTACTCGCGATTCCGCTCACCGACATCGATAGCAGATATCGGCCGATCGATCGCGACTCCCGGGACGTTCACAGCTCTTGGCGTAAAAGCGCTTCGCGAAAACGGTGGTCTCGCTGGATGGCCGAGCGCGTGCGAGGAAGTATTTCGCGAGCTCGGCAGATCGACAACGCAAAGTGATACCCGATCGACATCGGGCGGCTTCTCCATCCAGGCATCACAGTCCTAACCGTAGGCACATGGGATCGGGACGACGGCAGTCAGAGTTTCATGGACCTTGGTGATGACGACGCTCAGATAAGGAAGCCGCCGATGCGGGCAACTGAGTTTATCGGCGTCCGGCCGAACGAAATCGACAGAGCGAAATGCAAGTCCTGGATTCATGTGTCTCGCTTCCTAATGTTGACAGCGTCAGAGCAACCGTCCAAGCCCGCGCCAGATCCCGTCAAAGCTGCTTAGCTAGCTCCGGCAAGACTTCGAACAGGTCGCCCACCAGCCCGTAGTCTGCAACACTGAAGATAGGTGCATCGGCATCTTTGTTGATCGCGACAATGATCTTCGAATCTTTCATGCCGGCCAGGTGTTGGATCGCGCCTGAAATTCCAACCGCGATGTACAGCTGCGGTGCAACAATCTTTCCGGTCTGCCCCACCTGCCAGTCATTCGGGGCAAACCCCGAGTCAACAGCAGCCCTCGACGCACCGACAGCGGCTCCGAGCTTCTGTGCAACCGGGTCCAAAAGCGAGAAGTTCTCGGCGCTTCCAAGGCCCCGACCGCCGGATACGACGACGCGAGCCGACGTAAGGTCGGGACGTTCGCTGGTGGCGACTTCCCGGCGAATGAAACGAGCGCGTCCATTCTCCGCAACCGGTTCACGCGTCTCGATTGCCGCCGTTCCTCCGGAGAAAGGGGCTGGTTCGAACGCAGTCGTACGAATAGTTGCCACCTTGATGGTGTCATTGCTTTGCACGGTCGCGATCGCATTGCCGGCATAAATGGGTCGATCGAACGTATCAGGCGAGTGAATCGCGATGACATCCGAAACCTGTGACGCGTCGAGCTTTGCGGCGACCCGCGGCGCGACATTCTTCCCGAACGCTGTGGCCGGAAAAAGGAGGTGTGTATAGCCGATGGATAAGTTAAGTATCTGCGCCGCTATATTTTCGGCGATACCGTCTGCCAACCAGGGAGCATCGACCAGAATGACTTTATCGATGCCCTCGATCTGGCTCGCAGCTTGCGCGGCAGGTTGTGCCGTTTGGCCAGCGATCAGAACATGTACCCTGTCGCTCAATTGACGGCCCGCAGTGACCGTGTGAAGAGTCGACGTTTTGATCCGTTCGTTGTCGTGTTCGGCGATTACGAGAGTGGTCATCAGATTACCTTCGCTTCGGTTTTCAGTTTTTCGACGAGCTCAGCAACATCAGCAACGCGGACGCCTGCCTTTCGCGCGGCCGGTTCCACCACCTTCAACGTCCGTAAGCGAGGCGTGGGGTCAACGCCCAGTTCGTCAGGAGTCACAGTGGTGATCGGCTTTTTCTTCGCCTTCATGATGTTGGGTAACGTCACGTATCGCGGCTCATTCAGTCGAAGATCAGTCGTGACAATTGCTGGCAGCGTCAGCTCGATTATCTCGACGCCACCATCGACCTCGCGTGTGACGGTGGCAATCTCGCTGCCGATGGAAATGTGGCTTGCGTATGTTGCTTGCGGCCAGTCCAATAGAGCAGCAAGTAGCTGGCCAGTCTGGCCTGCATCATCATCAATGGCCTGTTTGCCGAGAATGACCAGCTGCGGCTGCTCTTTCTCGACGACCGCCGCCAGTAGCTTTGCAACGGCCAGCGGTTGCAACTCGACGTCCGTTTGAACGAGCACGCCGCGGTCCGCCCCGATCGCGAGTGCCGTGCGGAGCGTCTCCTGGATCTGTGGGACGCCGCACGACACCGCCAAGACCTCGGTGGCCCGCCCCGCTTCTTTTAGACGGACAGCAGCTTCGGTCGCGATTTCGTCGAACGGATTCATGGACATCTTCACGTTGCCAATGTCGACTCCGGTTTGATCGGCCTTCACTCCGACCTTCACGTTGTAGTCGACGACGCGTTTGATTGCGGTCATTACCTTCATTACTGTAGCTCCTCTTTACTGACGAGACCTCGGTTCACCGACGGAATATTGATTCAATTGTGACTAGAGCGACGTCCGCACTCTTCGAGGTTTCGACGCATCTCAGCGAAGGACCGCTCGTGCCGCGGATCAAGACATCGCCAGCCTCAACCGTCAGCTTGTCGATCTCTCCAACTAGCATCGTGCAACTGCCACAAAGATTGACTATCAGTGCGTGTGCAACCGGCGGAACGTGAGAGTTTTCAGACAGCATTTCAACGTTGGTTCTGTAGCGCCCGCGCTTCGCAATCGCGTTCAATGCAAGAACTGGCTCGCCATGCAGGGTCGCTGTCCATGTTCGGTCCCCGTCATAGACTGCGGCGTTTCGCGGTCGCAACGTGAGCTCGACATCGCCGTTGCGAAGCGTGACGCCATCGCCTTTCAACACCAGTGACGAGCGCGTCATTCCAGGAAACTGGGAATAAGGGCCATCCTGCTTCACATCAGCAAGGCTGATGCGCCACCCCCCGTCAGAATCCTGAACCAGTGTCCGCGTCGTCCCGCCGCCGTTGCGCCATGGCTCGCCTGGGAAGGACCCAAGGCTTTTGACTGAGAGCCCCGCCGGCAATGGTTTATCAGGAGACTGCACCGAGGCCATATTTTCCAGTAAGCAGGGCGCCGGTCGAAAAGCGCTCAATCGAGTATGGAAGGAGCGATACGTCAGTCGCCAGGCCTAGTGCGCTCTGTGCGAGAACTTTGCCGACGGTAGGCGAGAGCTTGAAGCCGTGCCCCGAGAATCCATATCCGAGAATCAAGCCTTCGACACCGGGCAATGCGCCGAGTACCGGATTCCAGTCAGGGGTGACGTCGTACACGCCGGTCCACGATGATGCGATGCCGGCTGTCTCGTAGGCCGTAAAGCGTTCCGCCACTTGGGCGCCGACATCCACGATGTAGTCCATAGGGATATCGCCTTGCTCTGTTTCGGCAGCGGTGAGCTTTTCGCCAACGACGCCCTCACTAACCAGCATCTGATTGCCGCCATAGCTGCGGTGATAAAGCATCCCCTGCGATGCCAGGTCTTTGAATACTGGCATTGAGAAGGTGTAAGGGGCCTCACGACATTCCAGCGCCAGCACCGCGTGACGCTCCGGTGCAACAGGAAGCTTCCGCCCCGTCCAGCCGGCAAGTTCGGGCGTCCAGATGTTTTGCGTGCTGATGACGCTCTGAGCGGTGAAATCGCCCGCGCTCGTCGAGACGCCGCTGACTTTCCCATCCCGTATTACAAGTTTGTTGACGGTGACGTTTTCCTTTATGGTCACGCCCCTGCGGCGCGCAGCGCGCGCGAAACTGGTTGCGGTCAAGTAGGCGTCGGCGAATCCCGCTTCTGGCTCATACCCAATCAGGGCAGCGTCCTCGAATTGCGCAATCGGAAGGAGCTCGCCAGCCTGTTGTGCACTCAGGATTTCCAGCGGAATGCCTTGCTCCTTCTGCTGGTTCAGGGAGGCACGAAGCGGCTCGAGTTTGTCCCCTTCGCCAGCAACGATCATGTATCCGCATTTGACCAGACCGCACGATGCCTCCTCGTCTTCCAGATACGCTGCGAAGTCATTGAAGACGGACCAGGACTTTCGCGCCAGTTCCACGTTTTCCTTGACCGAATAGTGTGTGCGAAGAATGCCTGAGGATTGCGACGTAGTGCCGGCGCCGATCGTTGCTCGGTCTAGCACTAGCACGTTCCTGGCACCCAGATTCGACAGGTGGAACGCGACTGACGTCCCAATCACGCCTGCGCCAATGACGATGTGGTCGTAGTGTTTCATGA
This sequence comes from Paraburkholderia sp. UCT2, assembly GCF_014397665.1. Classification (NCBI taxonomy): domain Bacteria; kingdom Pseudomonadati; phylum Pseudomonadota; class Betaproteobacteria; order Burkholderiales; family Burkholderiaceae; genus Paraburkholderia; species Paraburkholderia sp. UCT2. The sequence continues at coordinate 140,440 of NZ_VZQO01000004.1, read as the reverse complement.
GAGATCTCAGAATGGTTGTTGCAGCTCATTCTGGTTGCACTAGATCGCAAGACCTCCTTCATAAGCTAAACTTATTCTGATGCAGCAGGATTGCTTTTCATCGTTTCTACAACCCGTTCCGATGGCAGAATTTTCCACAGGCTTGGTCGGGACAAAACGGCCGTCAGGCGAGGCGAGCAATGAAACGGACGCAGATACCAATCGACCTACGCGCGCTTCAGGCTTTCGTGACGGTGTGTGAGTCGGGGTCAATGACGAGTGCGGCGAAGCGCCTGGGTGTCAGCCAAAGTGCCGTTAGTCAATTGGTTGGAGCACTTGAACGAGATTTAGACGTAGAGTTTTTCGACCGGGGTAGTCGACCCCTACGATTGACCATAGCGGGACGAACGCTGTTTGAACTGTCGGGCCCTCTTCTTGAGCATGCCCAGACGGTCGAGAACCGGCTGGGTAGCGCGCTAGCTTCCGGGACGCCAGCTATGCGACTGGGTTGTGTCGACTCTTTCGCAGCGACCATAGGGCCCGAGCTGATCCGCGCGCTATCAGGCACGGCGAGCCAACTGGCAATGTGGTCCGGGTTGACGCCAGGTCTGTTGGCGCAGATGCATGAGCGAGAAGTTGACGTGGTAGTTTGTACCCAGACAATGCTTGATGAGAGCCGCATCGTCGAAGTGCCGCTTTTTTCAGAAGCATTCGTAGCAGTGGCGCCGCGCCGATGGATGGAAAGACACGAAGGGCATAGCGCTGGCTGGGAGGAGTTGGCCGCGGATTTGCCGTTGATCCGTTACACCGCCCGGTCGGTCATTGGACAGCAGGTAGATCGCTTTGCGCGTCACTTGCAGATAGATAGTCCTCGTCGGTACGAGTTTGATGCCACAGATCCATTGCTGAGCCTCGTAAGTGCCGATCTTGGTTTTGCTATATCAACCCCGCTGTGCCTTTGGCAGGCCCGGCAATATCTGGAAGAAATCGTCGTGTTACCGCTGCCGCCTGGGCGGCTCAGCAGACGAGACTTCTTCCTCCTCCATCGCGAAGGTGAGTGGGAGAAACTCACTGGAGAAATCGTGAATCTCACGCGTCGGGTCATCCAAAGCATCATCCGACCGTCACTTCGAACTGCACTTCCAGCATTGGCTGAGGATGCGCTCCAATAGCAACTTCAATCGCTCAAGTACCCTATGGAAGAGATATTCTCGGTCTCCCGCGGTGAGGCACCGCTCTTGATATCGGTCCCACATTTGGGATCTATCATCCCTGGTCGTCTTCAATCAGACTATACAGATATCGCTTTGACGGTCGCCGACACCGACTGGCACCTCGACCGCCTTTACAATTTCGCTTCGGAGCTCGGCGCGACCGTCCTGCAAGCGCAGGTCTCGCGGTACGTGATCGATCTCAACCGGCCGCCATCGGACGAAAGCCTTTATCCGGGCCAAACGACCACGGGGCTGTTCCCCCAGCAAACATTCAGGGGCGAGCCAATATATAGGGAAGGTCGTGTCCTGGATGCCGCCGAGAAGGCCCGTCGTCTAAACGACTACTGGCATCCATACCATAATGCAATCGAACATGAACTCGGGCGACTCCGGGATCAACACGGAAACGTTTTGTTGTGGGAAGCACACTCGATCGCCAGCGTGCTCCCTCGCCTCTTCGATGGAAAGCTGCCCGACCTCAACTTTGGAACTCAGGACGGGCGCACGGCCAACGAGGCGGTTCTCCGGGCGGCGACCGACGTTGCGGGTGAGAGCAGCTATACATGGATCGCGAATGGTCGTTTCAAGGGCGGCTACATCACCCGTCGCTTTGGGGCTCCGCAGAATGGAATACATGCCTTGCAACTCGAAATGTGCCAGAGCATCTATATGAACGAGTCGCACCCTTTCAATTACGAGCCGAGACGTGCATCAGTGCTGCAACCTACGCTTCGCGCAATGGTCGGTGCGGCTCTTTCGGCTGTAAGCCAACTTTAACGCGACCCGTCGCCAATGATTTCGTGTCCGTAACCTGGCGTGGTGTCGCGGGCTCCAGAGGGGTTTCACTTCCCCATATGTTGACGGAGAGCGTCGCGTCAATGAGATTTACCACGCAGTTCAGAGGTAGAGGATTTTGCTCCGCACGCCGTGTTTCGCTGGTCGTGTATAGCAGTGGCTGACATCTCATGCGCACATATGGGAACAATATCGGTTGATCAACGAACTTTGACATCTGACAGATATGAATTCAGAAAGTAACACGGTTCCGGTTGAGCGCGAATCGATGGAATATGACGTTGTCATCGTCGGCGGCGGCCCGGCTGGGTTGTCGGCAGCCATCCGGGGCGGATTCAACCGATCGATGCGGCTACTGCCGGTTCGCCGCGCTTTGGGCTGTGCCATGTCTGGCCCTCCTGGTCATGGAAGTGCCAAAGGGCGGGATTGCGGTATCGATCACTTTCCTGAACGGGATCACCTCACGGTGTCACCAATGCCGGGGCCGCATCAGTCCATGGACCATGTTTTTTAACGGGATAAGTCACCAAAAAGCTGACGGCCGCTCCCTTCGGGGTGACCAGTGTAGCCACTTCCGCGGAGTTTCTGCCCCTTGGGCAGGGGCACGCCCCTTTGGATGTTTTTTAAAATATCTCGCTCCATTTTCACTTCTTGCCAGCTCTCGCCTGAACCGGCCCAGCTCCGCCTCGATCTCCGTCTGCGTTTCCTGAGTTTGCCCGACGTTCTCCAGCTTGCCGTCCTTTGCGGCACGAACCCAGTTCGCCAACGTCTTCATCGAAATTGACAATTGATATGCGGCTTCGAACACGCCGAGGCCATCGGCCGTTACCAGCTTTACCGCTTTTCCATGAAATTCCTTTACGCACCTTGGGGATTCGGTTCATCAATGCCTCCACCCCTCAATTTTACGGAATTTTGGCGTCCACTTTTTTCAACCGGCCTCACCGTCGCACGACACGATTGATGACGATCGCCGGAAGCGATGACCACGATAGACCGATTCGATGTTCTGAGTCCCGGATGTTATCCGAACCACTGAGCAACGTGACAACTCTCTTTGGACTGCGGGTGATCCGGCGTCTGAATCCGACAACGCCGCGTGAACAATTGACGCACCGCAAGGTTTGCGTATGTTCAAGGTGTTCAGCTTCTCAATTCCTCGTATGATTCACTCAGGCGGGCCGAGGTAATGTCAAACCAAGCATAGTGCTGGTCAGAATGCCGCCATTGGGAAGAAAAGCGATCGTCATCTACGGCTCTCGTTTTCCTGCAGCGGGCATCGGCTACGCAGTACGCCGGCGCCACCGCCTCAATCTTAGTCCACGGGAATTGCGCTGCACTATCTCGGTTGGCCAATTCCCCTCTAACGGCGGAACAAGTTCCTATGGACATGCTAGACGTCATCGGTATTGGTATCGGACCGTTCAATCTAAGCCTCGCGGCGCTCATTCAGCCCACCGGTTTGCGAGCGCTCTTCTTTGAGAAGCGCATAAAATTCTCCTGGCATCCGGGGCTCATGCTGCCCCAAAGTCAACTCCAGGTGTCGCCGCTCAAAGATTGTGTGACCTTGGTGAATCCCACAAGCCCATATTCCTTTCTCAACTATCTCGCTGTACATCGACGCCTGTACAGCTTCGTGAATAAAGGTGGAAACGGCACGTCGCGACGTGAGTTCACCCACTATTACCAATGGGTCGCGCAATGCCTGGACACGCTTCGATTCGGCGAGGAGGTGATCGATATCTGGCCTTGCAATAAGGGCTATTGCGTGACCACTACCGCGCGCACATATCATGCGCGCGCGGTAGTGGTCGGGGTCGGCGTCGAACCCAAGGTGCCGGCATGTGCGCGGCAGGTGGTTGGCGAGACGGTCTATCACGTAGACGACTACCTTAACCGGAAACCGTTCAGCGAAGACGAACATGTGCTGGTGGTGGGCGGCGGGCAGAGCGGCGCGGAAGTCGTCGAGCACATGCTGACCGAGTCAGGTCCCGACAAGATCACGTGGGCGACGTCGCGCGCCAATCTGTTTGCGATGGACGACAACGCATTTGTCAATGAAGCATACATGCCCAGTTATAGCCAACGCTTTCACACGCTGCCGATCCAGCAGCGCCGGGCCATTGTCGAAAGCGAAAAGCTCACCAGCGACGGCATCTCCGCCAGCCTGTGCAACCGCCTCTATGAAGCGTTGTACGAACGCAGCGTCCATGGCACGCTAGCCGACTGCTTTCGTCTGTTGCCTTCGGTGACGATGGACGAGATCACCCGCCGCAGCGGTCGCTGGCATATCGGGTTGACCTCGCTCGTCACGTCGCAGCGCAACGGCATAAGCGCAGACAGAATCATCCTGGCAACCGGTTTTCAGCCGCGCCATTTGCCATTCGTTCAGAAGCTGCTCGACGGTGCAAGCCGTGAAGACGGTCTGCCAACGCTCGATCCCGATTACGCCGTGCGCTTCGATGCGCCAATGCCCGGTCCCGTGTATCTGCAAAACCAAAGCCGCGTGCAGCACGGCCTGCAAAGCGTCAATCTTTCGCTGGTCGCATACAGGAACAGCCGCATCATCAACAGTCTGCTAGGTCGTGCGTTCTATCCGGATGTTCCGGACCGGCAACTGCTCGACAGCCTTGAGGATCAGGAGACTGAAGCAGGATCGGTACTGTGCGACGCGCCTCAGGCCTCGCGTCAACCGGCAGTGGCGTAAGCGCATGACTGGCTCCTCCATTTATCTATCGACTGGCGAGCGTGCGATCTCACACGCCGAGCACTTGCCGGCATCCCTCCAATTACGGGCGTTCATTCCGTTTCTGATCGCGTCACTGGTGATCGCCGCTTCGTACGGGACGAGTTTTCTCCTGCCCGAGTACCTGCAATCCCTGGGCATGAAGAGCGGTGTCGCCGGCGCCGTGATTTCGAGCGGCATGGTCTCGACCATGATCTGCTGCTGCGTGGCTGGGCGCATAGCCCAGCGTATCGGTGTCATGCCGACCATCGCGCTGGCCTCGCTCGTCATGGCAGGCAGCATGCTCTGCTTCGCCGCTGCGCCAATGGACATTCGTGCCGTCTATGCAGGCGGTTTGCTGTTGGGCGCTGGGTGGTCCGTGTTCTTCATACTCGCGCCGCTGCAAATCATCCATCATCTGTGCCCCAACGCGCGTATCCAGTACCTGACCTTCGTCTCCGGCACGCAAATGGCCGGCCTAGGCATGGCGGCGCCTTTGAGCCGCCTGATCGCCCAACATACCGGCTCGATCGCGCTGGCCTACCTTCTGTTCGCTGCGGCATGCGCGGTGGCGGCAGTCTGCGTCAAGATCGCCAGCGAGGCGATGAGGGATAGGTCCTGTTTGCCGATGACGCGCGTGGCCATTACCGCGACCGACACGTTGGCCCTGCTCAGGGCACGAACAGCAGTGCCGATCGCAATGATCGCACTGGCAGCCTGTGTCTTCGGCGGGCTGGCGACTTACCAGACACCCTATGCCGTCTCGCGTAACCTCAGGCCAGACCTGTTCTTCCTGACGTTCACGATAACCAGCGTGGCACTGCGCTTGTCGCTCGCGAGAACCATGGGACGCATCAAGCCCGCGCGACTGGCGCTCGCATTGTTTTTGCTGACCGGCGCCTCGCTCGTACTGTTCCTGTTGAACCACGGCAGCACGACGCTTTATATGGTCGCTACCGCGCTGTTCGCCACGGGCTACGGACTGAGCTACTCGACCCTGAACGGCATGGCCGTGAACCTCGCCGGAGACCACGCCGTTTCGGTGCCGGTGACTTCGCAAATCTTTACGCTTGCCTATTTCATCGGTCTGTTCGGATGCCCTTTCCTATGTGGCGCCCTGATTCACGTTTTCGGCGCCGATGCAATGCTCGTCGCCCTGCTAGGCGCCGTACTCGCCAATGTCGTGCTACTCGGCGTCATGCGAATGAAGGCGCATTTCGCCGCCTGACTTCTCCTTGAAAACTCCGTTCCTTAACGAGGTGGTTCGTATGCTGAATGAAACGCAAAAATCCAAGTGGCACGAAGATGGATATCTAAAAGTAGAGGGCTTTTTCGATCCGGGCACCCGCGAAAAGATTTCTGCTCTGGTCAACGATGTCTCGCGCTGGGAAATCAGCGACAGCAAATGGATGATGTGGTTCGAGAAGACCGAGGACGACCGCAGGATCGTTTCAAAGGTAGAGAACTTTTTGGACTTCAACAACGAGCTGCGCGATCTGTTGTTGGCCGACAAGCGTATCCAGACGGCTGTCGAATCGCTTCTCGATGAAGATACCCGCATGCTCAAGGAACTGCTCATCTTCAAGTACCCGGACAGCGGCGGCTATCGTCCGCATCAGGACATCTATCACATTCCGCACAACATTCCTGAACGCATGGTGCATGCCGTGGTCGCCATCGGCATCGACGATTCCGATCCGGACAACGGCGGCCTGTTCTTCAGTCCGGGCAACCATCATAAAGGTGTGTTTCCGATGGACGCCGGCGGCGTGATTCATCCGGAAGTGGCCGAGACGTTCAAGTGGGAACCCGTGCCCTGGAAGGCCGGCGACATCTTCGTCTTCGACGACTACGCGCCGCACTATTCGCAGCCCAACAAAAGTAACCGTTCGCGCCGCACGCTCTATCTGGTGTTCCAGCGCGCCTCAACTGGTGGCCCCACGCGTACGGAATACAACAAACTGAAGCGTGCCTACAACCCACCCGAAGGCAAGGAATCGGATATCCACGATCTGAAGCCGCCAAATGGCATTTTCTATCGCACCTAATGTAATTCACCGGAGGATGTGCGTGTACACAAAGCAGATTGACCCATCCATGATGCGGCCGGAATACGGCGTTCTTGTTTGCCGGCTGCTCGAACATCTGCCCGCTGGCCTGACAACAGCGTTCGGCACGTCGATTATTGAGGTCGTGCCGGCGGGCGCTGTCAATCTGCACTCCCATTCCGAGCATGAACTGTGGGTACTCGTTTCAGGCAAGGGAGTCTTCGAGGTGAATGGTCAGGCGCGGCCAGTCGCAGATTCAACGCTGCTCTATATCGAGCCGAATCAGGAGCACGCGATTCGCAATGCCGATCCGGCGGCGAGCCTGAAATTTCTATCGATATGGTGGGACTAACGTGAACACACGCACTTTTTTCGTTTGTTCCGCACCGCCCTGCCCGAACGGCAAGCTGCATCTCGGCCATATCGGCGGGGTCTATCTGCTCACCGATCTTTTCGTTCGCTTTCAACGCATGAGAGGTCACCGCGCCTACCACGTCACAGGTGCGGACGAGCACGGCACCTATATGGTAGTGAAGGCGCGCAAGCTCGGTCGTCCGATTGACGAAGTCGCGCAGTTGCATATTGACGAGATAATGGATTGCTTGCGGGCAATGCACATCGAGCCCGATGTCTTCATCAGAACAACGGACGCTACGCACAAGCAGAACAGTCTGAAGATCTTTCGCGAGCTGGAAGCTGCAGGCTACATTGATGTGCGTGATGGCCATCAACTCTACTGCGAAAACTGTGACGAGTTCGTGGCCGATTCGCTTGCCGTCGGCCTCTGCCCCGCGTGCGATGCGTCCACCGACAGCAACTTGTGCGAAAACTGCGGTTTGGCGCAACAGCACTCGAAGTTGCGAGCGCCAGTCCACACGTCGTGCGGCAAACCGCTATCGCTTCGCCCCATCGAACAGGCGGTTTTCGACATCCCTCGCATGGCAGCCATGCTTGACGATGCGATCAAGGGGAGTGAATGGGATCAAACGATCCAGCGTAAAGCGCGTGCATGGTTGCGTGACGAATTGCGGCCGCTGCCTATGTCGCGCATTTTCGACCGGGGTGTGACACTTGAAGCACCCGCGAAGATTGCGGGGCAATCGTTGATGACGTGGTTCGAAGGGCTTTGGTGTTTCGAGACGGGGATCCGCTTGCAGTGCGCGCGCGACGAGGTCAACTACGACACCGTGATGCGCGACCCCGATACACGCCTCCTGTTTTTCATGGGCCAGGATAACCGCTTCTACTACACCATCGGCGTGACTGGCAGCCTGCTTGCGCGCGGCTACCCGCTTCCGGCAAATCATTCGATCCAGGACTTCTATAAATTGGAGGGCGAGAAATTCTCGACCAGCCGCGACCATGCACTCTGGGCAGACGAAGTATCCCGGCAGGTCGACCCGAGTGTGTTGCGCTATGCGCTCGCTCGGATTGCCAAGCCGTTCGGCACCAACAATAACGATTTCCAGATCGGCGAACTGATCCGGTCGGCTTCGGACATCCTTGCGTGGGAACGCGCCCTCCGCCGCGATTCACTGCACTCGGCGAATGTCGATGGAAGCGGTCTTACGCCGGCGCACGACGACATAGTCCAACGTTATATCACCGCGATGGACCAGGTACGCTTCTGGAACGCCCTCGATCTGATTGACGAATACTTCGTCGCGACGGGCTTCGGCACGAGCCCGGAAACGTGGCGGCCGGTGCACGTATCCGTCTTTCTGAGCATGCTCCATCCCGTGATGCCAGTGCTGGCCGAACGCTATGGAAACGTGTTCTTTGGCGAGAATTGGACACCGGCACTCGGCGCAAACGCCACGCTATTGGCTACGCCTCCCCGAGCGACGGCCGAATTTCCGCCGTTCGGAATGCCGATTGCCGACTCGTTCATCCGCCAATATCAATCGCGCTTCCAGCGCGCCGTCGATGCCGCGTAACCAACGATGGAGCCAGTCATGTCGATGCGCAGTCGCACTTCGCTCAGTTATGGGGTATTCGACTACACCTCAGGCAAGGACACAGTCAACTTCGCCTATGGGCTTCCCGATCCTTTGACGTTCGCCCGCCTGCAATGGCCGGACCCGCTTTCCGTCGAGACGGGCGTCAGCATCTCCGACCTACCGCAGTACACCGACGCCTATGGCCTTCCCGAACTGCGCGGACAGCTTAGCCAAAGGTACCGGATGGCGCGTGGCAATGTCATTCTGACGAACGGCGCTTCACAAGCCCTGCAACTGCTCGCCGATGCTTTTATCGACCCAGGAGACGTCGTGCTGGCCGAGCCGGAAATTGTCGACCGCCTGGCCCACCTGAAATGCGATGGAGGTGTGAGTCCCATTGTCAGCAATATGGCGCTCGCCTTATTGCAGTCGTCGTCTTTGGACGCTCACGTCGAACACCTAAGGACGCACTACCGGAGCAAGCGCGACGCAATGCATAGGCTGTTACAGGCCTGCCGATTCTGCAAACCGGATTACGAGATTCCGAGTGGTGGATTTTCGTTCTGGGTCTCGCTTGCCGAAGGCGTCGATTCCGCCGAATTGGTCGGCGAGGTGCGCCGGAAGCACAATGTGAAACTCGTCGAAGGAAAGCACCACGGACCGAGCGGTGCAGCCCGTGTACGCTTAAGCTTCAGTTATCTCCAGCCGCGTTTGATCGAGCGCGGCTTGGCTCAGATAGACGATGCGCATGCGAGCCTTCTGACATCGACGCGCTTTAAGCGGCGTGGCTAGAGAATGCCAAGTACTACGGATAGTCGGTGCGAGATGTACAAGCGTAGGCCGAGCGAAGACATCCACTGCGCCGCCCTCTACCGCAAACAAGTCGACGAACGCTTTTCGGCATGGCACTACGTCACTGATTTCGCTCAGGATCCGTCCGTTATATAGGCAGACACCCCCTTCGCGCGTGTCTCGGAACCAGTCAATTCCTGTGCGTTCTGTACGATCAGCACGTCATCGCTCTGCAGCCGATATCAACATCAAGACCTACCCGATGTAAACGGTATGGGATTCCGACCAAAATCGAAACAGGAGAGCAAGTGAGAAAACTGCTGATCGTGTCGATCGCGGTCGTGCTGATACGCTATCTCTGCATCAGCGGTATCGCGATTCAACGAGTACTGGATCGCTTTGGTGGTGTCCGATTTCGCTGAGAGTGTGAGAAGCGTCGCCTCGAACCCACCGCTGGATATCATCAAGCAGCGCAACGGCGTGTGCCTGGCGGATGCGCCGCCGCTCTTCGGGCGGCTTGCCTCGAATGTGCTCTTCGATGCGATAGAGTGCGCCAATACGCTTTAGTGCTTCGCCGGTGATCGGCGATGGCCGGACAGCGTGCAGATCGTGCAGCTTTCGACGTGCGTGCGCCACGCATGCTGCCTCCTGAATCTGACCGCCCCACGTACAGCTGCGCATAGCCCGCGAACGCGTCTGCCTGTAGCACGCCCTTGAAGTTGGCAAGATGCCGCTGCGGATGTTCGCCGCGACGATCCGGTGTATAGGCAAACCAGACCGCCGGAGCTTCGACGGAGCCACTGGGCCGATCATCGCGCACATACACCCAGACCGGCCGGTCTTCGTCCTGCTGTCGCGTGATCTGGCTGCTTGACGATACGCCGGCCAACCGCAGGCTGATTCACCGCTATATCGACGTGTGGGAGTATCCGGACGGACGCCTCGAGATCCGCGCCGATGGTGTCGCGCTGCCCTGTGTCCAGTACGACAAGCTTACCGAGATCGACCAGGGCGCGGTGATGAAGCACAAGCGTCCTGGTCATGCGCTGAAGGTAGCCCAGGCACTGCAGGCGCAGCGCGACAACTGCCGGATATCCGGCTCACCGTCACGCACGAACCGCGGTGAACCCGTGCGTACGAAGGCGCGGCTGCCTGGCACGAGGAAGCTGCGCGAAGTGACGCTCGAGGACTGGAATGCGGCAGTCATGGGGACACATCAGAGCCCGGGAGGCTCGGTGCTAAAAACCACGTGTGCCTCTCTATGCACGTCAAAAGCGCTATCCTCGATAGCTACAATGCGTAGCATCTTCTGCTCATCACGTGGATTTCTGATCGATCGAAGCAAAGATATGGAGTGAGATGCGATGGCAAATCTGCTTGAATCGAATCCGGCTCCGGGCGCACCTGGCAATCCGCTGAACTGGAGCCGCGCGGACAAAGACGCCGTCGGAACGGCGTACTCGCTGTCGAGCCAGGTCTGGTACACGACAGCAGGCGGCATCCTCACGGAAATCTACTTCCCGGATGTCGACACCCCTCAGGTACGAGACTTCCAGCTGATCATTACCGACGGGTCGACCTTCTATCACGACGCGCAGAAGGACTTCGACCATCGATGCGAATGGCCGGAGCCGCCCGCCTTATCCTGCCGGCTCACATCCCAGGCGAAAGGGCAACCCTACACCGTCGTGCAGGACGTGATAGCCGAGAAGGGTTCGGCCTGCGTGCTGGTTCGCACGACACTGGAGGGGGACCAGGATTTTCTTAACAAACTGCACGTCTATGCCTTGTTGACACCTCACATGGCGGGATACGGCGCTGGCAACACCGCGCATCGCGTCAGCACCGCAAATGGCGATCGCCTGGTCGCGACGCGTGACCATTACTGGCTCGCGCTGGGCGCCGACTGCGGCTTCGGCACGACGAGTTGCGGCTTCGTGGGAGTGAACGATGGCTGGACCGACATCATCGCAAACAAGCGCTTGCCGGTCTGGAACTACGACGCAGCAAAGGACGGATACGTCGCCGTGACGGCAGAGATCAACCGCGCAGGGCAGAATCAATTCGTTCTGGCACTGGCGTTTTGCGTCGACGAACCGACGCCGATTACGCAGAGCACGCCCAACAAGGCGCTGACCGCCGTATCCGAGGCGCTGGCCTACCCCTTCGACGGACCCGCCGACCCATACAGCCACAAGCAAGCATTCATCCAGGGCTGGAACGACGCTGTTCGCGACCCGTTCCAGCCCAAGGCGAACATTACGGGCGATGGCAATGCGCTTTTCAACATGAGCCGCAACGTGTTGCTCGCGCATGAGGACAAGACGGCCGACGGCGCACTGGTGGCTTCATTGAGCATCCCGTGGGGACAGACGATGCGGGACCTCGCTGCCGGCTACCACATGGTCTGGCCGCGTGACATGTGCCAAAGCGCACTCGCGCTGCTGGCCGCGGGCGCGCAGGATGCACCCCTACGCGGGCTGATGTTTCTCGCTGCGTCGCAATTGGCGGATGGTAGCTTTCCGCAAAAGTTTTTCATTGACGGCGAGCCTTGGCGGGACAATGCCTCGCAGCTCGACGAATATTCCTTTCCAATCATTCTGGCCTATCACTTGAGCGAAGCCGGTCTGCTGCGTCAGTTCGATCCCACCGGCATGGTGCTGGCCGCAGCAGGCGCATTGATCAAGAACGGCCCCATGACTCAGCAGGAACGATGGGAAGAACTCGAAGGATACTCTCCTTCGACACTGGCATCGAACATCGCGGCGCTAGTCTGTGCGGCTACTAAATGCGCGGACGCCAGCACCGCCCAGTTCCTGCTCGAATACGCGGATTTTCTGGAATCGCATCTAGAGACATGGTGCGTCGCTGCGGAAGGCTCACCGGTTCCGGGCGTGACGCAGCACTACATTCGAATCTTGCCGACGCACGTCAATGGCGTCTTCAATTTTCCAGAAGATCCAAATACCGCCCAAGTAACCGTCTGGAAGAAAGACTACAACGCAAACACCATCGTGGACGCGGGTTTTCTCGAACTGGTGCGCTATGGCATTCGCGCCGCGAACGATCCGATCATCGTCAACTCGGTCAAGGTAGTCGATGCAGTAATCAGAAAAATTCTGCCGCAGGGGCCTGCCTTTTACCGATACAACCACGACGGTTATGGTCAAGGCAATCTCGGCGAGGACTGGTACGACGGCGCTACCTTCGGCGTTGGTCGACCGTGGCCGCTGCTCACTGGCGAACGCGGTCATTACGAATTGGCCGCTGGTGGCGACCCCACCCCCTATATCCGCGCTCTCGAGGCGTTCGCCGGAACGCGCGGTCTGCTTCCCGAGCAAGTGTGGGATCTGCCCGATCTGGCAAACCCGCCCTTCGTCACTGGCGGGCCGACTGGCTCTGCCATGCCGCTCGCGTGGGCCCACGCCGAATACATCAAGCTCGTTCGCTCCGCTTCGGACGGTCAGGTCTTTAACCACCTGAAAGTCGTCGCCGACCGTTATCAGTCTCAGCCCGGTCCAGCGCCGCGCGCTCGCAGCAATATCGAAATCTGGAACTTCAACCGCCCGCTGCCGTCGATTCCTGCCGCCACGACAATTCGGATCCCTTTGGCTGCGCCTTTCCGCCTGCGCTGGACGATCGACGACTGGGCCACGTCGGAGGACAGCGAAGCCACCACAACGGCGCTCGGCATCTACTACGTCGATCTGGTCACGCAAGCAGCCCAGGCCGGTTCATCGCTTGCATTCACCTTCTTCTGGACCTCGAGTCAGACGTGGCAAGGGCAGAATTTTTCCGTCGCCCTCCAATCCTAAGCAATGCGTCGCCAACGGCAGACAATTGCTTCTGTCATGGAGAAACACACGACTTCATCTGGCTTGCGATGGGCGCCGCGTCGCTCAAGGTCATGTTTTTCAGGTTCAAAGCTTTCCGCTTGCTCGCTTCACACGCTTTTGTTAGCGATACAAACGGGTGAACGACGCGGTGACGCTCAGGCGCGCAATCAATTAGGCCAGCGCGGTCCAAATGCTTACGTTACCGGGAGCGGATCCAAAAATTCCCCGTCGGCTCAGCAATGGCCAGTTGTGCGCGGTTATTCCTGATCGCAATGCACCTTGAAGTGCGTTAGCACGGCGGCCCCAAACGCATTGCTTATCGCAACATCGGCGGCGTCGCGACCGTATGCCATCAAAACGCGCCCGATGCGCGGTGCGTTGTTACGCGGATCGAAGGTTTGCCAGCTACCCCCTACGTAGGCCTCAAACCACGCCGCGAAATCCATCGGCGCTGCGACGGGGGGCAAACCGACATCGCTGATATAACCGGTGCAGTAGCGAGCCGGAATATTCATGGCGCGGCATAGCGTGATGCCCAGATGGGCGAAGTCCCGGCAGACGCCTCTTCGTTCGCGGTAAACGTCCGCTGCGGTTTTGGTCGGCCGCGCGTGCCGGTAATCAAATGCGATATGCCGGTGCACGAAGTCGCAGATTGCGAGAACAGTCTCGCGGCCCGGCGCGCACTGTCCAAAAACCTTCCACGCGACGTCGACCATCAAATCGGTTTCACAATAGCGGCTACCCAATAGGAAAACGAGCGTATCGTCGGGCAACTGCTCGACTGGATGGCCCCGACCGTCTTTCGGACGCGTTTCCATCGCATTTGGCACATTCAGAAGCGCGGTCGTGCTCAAGCCAACACGCCCGGCGGGCGCGATTATCCGCGTGCACAGGTTGCCGAACAAGTCGCGGTACTGCCTCGTCGCCACCGGCGGATCGGTAACGAGCAGATCTGCCTCGACAATATCCTTTGCATGCGAAAAGTGCGTGTTCAGCATCAGCATCATCGGCGTCGGTTGTGAGCACTCGTACGACAGTTCGTATCCGACGCGAAGCTTCATATATTTATCCTGTTCGTCTGATCCCGGAGGTTGGGGCTGGCAACTCAAAGGCGTGCGGCCCGAGACAGCCACAACAGATGATCCCACGACGCCGGGCGTCACGCTCGCATTCAAAAACAATCGCCGCTACCTGGCCTGAGCGGCCCTATGGTCTGTTGAAATGAAATGAACGCCGTCTCCCGATGAGAGATTGGGCCTGACGCCAATGCTCTCAACGGCGACGACCGTCGTGCGTGCGACGTCGAACGCAGCTAGTGACCGTACTCGGCGGGACGAGTGAGTGTGTCGAGGCGGCGAAACAGGAATGGAATCAGCCAGTCGGGCCAAGCAGCAGGTCGATTGCGGCTTGACCGGCGACCTCCCCAACCAGGTAGGCCCATCGTTCAGTAAAAGGGCCGTTGCGCAGCGCGACCCGGCCCCCCCGCGCGCCGAGCACTTCGAGGTTGGTACCGCCTTTGATCTGGACAGTCACGTTGAACGTGTCCTCCGCAGCCGGAGTCAACTCGACGTGAATCTCGAAGCCACGATAGGTGATCATTCGTTGCATGAAAGGCTCCATGTCGTTATCGGAGACTAACACGCGAACGTTGCATGGTTCATACGGCTACAGGCGCTGATCCCGTACGAGATCGGTAACCGGCGTCGTAATTCTGCTTGCAGAGGCGTTCGAGACGGCAATTGCCTATTGGTTGAACTGCGCCCCGAGTACTGATGGTCCTGACAGACGTGCCGAGCGTCGGGAAGGGACCGGGTGCCGCGAGATGCGTTCTTTCCGGCTGCACCAGATGCTTCAAGATTCCCCGACCCTTCGACCGTGAGCCGCTGGTACCTGAATTCGCAATTCCCGACTTTCGCTTGCCCCGTGAAGGGCGGCTTGTGGCCGACTTGTGCCCGATGGCCCGGTCCTGGGAAGCCCATGCCTTGCCGCGCGCTTCCCGATGACACGAGATGGTCATACGCGGTGGCGCGCAGCCGTTAGCACTCAACGTAAGAGCGACCTGTGGTCCGCACCGGTCTCACGGTTCCGATCCTATAAATCCAGCCAATTCCTCGGGTTTTCCCAGGGGGAATGCTTCCTTTATGTGATCGAGAAAGGCGGAAACGCGAGGGCTTAGCAAGCGCCGCGAAGGATAAAGCGCCCATAGTGCGATGTCAGGGCCATCCAGATCACCCCAATGCGTAAGCCTGCCGGCTGCGATAACTGAGCGAAGCGGATCTTCGAATGTCCGCCCGGATCGCTGAGCGAACGACAGTTGAGGGGCCGAAAGCCGCCCCAAAAGAAATATCGGCAAGTCACCCCTTCTTTCGTCTTTCGCTTTCTTGTTTCACACGTACTATTTCAAGCCGTTTAGCTTCCTTTGTTCCCCATCGTGGCGCTCTGTTCTGGGTGGCTTCGGCGGCTGCACGAATGCGTGCTTTGGCAGCAAGTTGATTGGCTCTGCGTTCGTCCAGCTCCCTCATTTTGGCCGCTTGCCGTTCGGCGAAGCGTTCAGCCGCGATCGGTGTGGTTCGTTCAGGCAGTCCAGCAAGGACCACAAGCTTGTCGATATTGTCCCAGGTGCTGATCCAGCCGTCGTTGTAGGCAAACTCGCTAATCAACGGGAGGTTGAGTGCCGTGTAGATCGGGACCCAGTTTTCTTCTTCGCCCTGGCGGCGACGCACAGCGAGTTTGGGATTGAACTGGTACCGCCCGGTGGATACGCGCAGGAACAGGGATCTATTGTAGGCATAGTCTCTGTCGATTTCATTCCTCGCCAGCACGCCAGAAAGATGCTGGCGCTTGTTGCGCTCTGGCCGCGCGATGTTAGCGGGTAAGTGTTGCCAGGCATCGAGGATGATTTGGGTCTGGAACGCGCTGTCTGTATTGCCTCGTATCTTGCTGAATCGTGCTTTGAACAATACCCACAGGGTCTGGAACAGAAAATATTCAGACAGATGCCGGTCGATGCGGACCAAGCGATCGCCCGCTCTGACATCAATGCAGGGCGGAGCCAGGCATTCATAGATTGCCGCCAGCGGGCCAGCAGCGAACTTTGCATCGCCAAATGCCTGACGCAAAGCCCAGTGCAGGGCATTGTGACCATAGTGATCGACGGCATCGCGGTCGGCACCGCGCTCCAGCAGGGCTTCCACCAGCGCCACATTTCCTGCAGCAGCTGCGGCCATCAGCGGCGTCTGGTTCATTGGCAGACGATGATCGACGCCATGCTGGTCACACTGCCTGAGGATGTCCTTGAAGCGGTTGGCGAAGAAAGGGACGTAGCTCTTGCGGGCGAACACCGCGCGCTGCTGATCAAAGGTTCGTGCCTGCTCGAATTTCGCCTCGACTGCCAGCCACTCGGCGAGCTGCGGTTCATCGAAGCAGGTGGCATAGTCAAAGAGTTGCTGCTTGCCCTTGTTGCCCGGAGACTGCTCGCGGAAGACCTTGATCAGCAGTTCCCTGACCTTGGCCTCATCGAACACCGGCCACGGCACCGGGACCTGCTTCAAGATGGTGCGGCGGATGGCCTCCGCCTGCTCCTGCTTGCCCTGCAGTTCAAGTTTGCGTGCTTCCTTCTGCCAGTCTTCGAGCGTGGATTGCCTGGCCTCGATCCTGGTCTGGCCGACGATCAGATCCAGCAACCCGAACAGATCATGCCCTGTGTCCGACTCGATCATGTAGATGTTCTTGATGGCGCGCGTCAGCGCTACATACAGGGCATTGACAAAGAATTTATAGACTTCGAGCGACTTGTCACTCTTGTCTTTAGCGCGTTTGTAATCCAGTGTCTCGACCGCCAGATCGGTCTTGGCGATGCCCTCGACAATGTCGTTGAACTCGCCCCGGTGATCCGAGATGAAACGGTAGAGCACGATGTTCTCGTATTCGAGACCCTTGGCTTCGTGGATCGAGAACAACAGCGGCGTGGCAAAGTGCTTGCGGGCGTCGGCCTTGTCCTCATCGCGCATTACCAGGACGGCGAACCGGGCGGATTGGCGAATCTTCTGGTCCAGTTCGCGCCTGGTGGCGTCCTTGTCGGGTATCAGCGTAACCTGGCCGGTCTCGCCGCCGACGGCCTGGACCAGGAAGTTGCTCTCCCGGTCGATGGAGCCGAAGCGCCGCTGCTTGATCTTGAGCAACTGATTGGCGACGCGAGTGGCCTCCAGGCCGTTGCGAAAGTTGGCCATTAGCACGCGCAATTCCTGCCGCTCGGCCAGTTTCGGGTCCTTCCAGAACAGGCTCTTGACTTGGCTCCAGGAAAAGAAATTGGGATGGACAATCTGGTTGGAATCCCCGCAGAGCATGAAATGGCCAGGCTTCTTCATGGTTTTCAGCACGAGCGCGAGTTGCACGGTGGTGATGTCCTGCACCTCGTCAATCACCACGAAGTCGTAGCGCGGCGCAGCCAGCGCTTGCCAGT
This sequence comes from Paraburkholderia sp. UCT2, assembly GCF_014397665.1. Taxonomy (NCBI): domain Bacteria; kingdom Pseudomonadati; phylum Pseudomonadota; class Betaproteobacteria; order Burkholderiales; family Burkholderiaceae; genus Paraburkholderia; species Paraburkholderia sp. UCT2. Next base: position 122,649 of record NZ_VZQO01000004.1, on the reverse strand, counting down.
CCTGGGCGACCAGATTCAGGTCGTAGAGCTTTGCCTCGGCCAGCCAGGCGCGATACTTCTCAAACAGATTGTAGAGTTGGTCGCGCCGTTCTACGGGAAAGATCGATTGACGCACCCCCAGTGCTTGATACTCGTCGCGCGACAGGACACCGCCCGACCCGGCGGCAATCACGCCGCGAATCTCCTCGAAAGCCTGGTGGGCATCGACATCCTTGAAGTTCTGCCGTATACGCGAGTACCAGCCCGCAAAGTCGCGCCAGCTAGCCTCGCGTCCTGCCGGAACACGGATCGACTCGACAAACTCCCGGTAGGACAGAAATACGGCATCCTGAGCGCCATGCTCGAAACCGTTGGCGTAATAAAGGTCGCGGGCGCTCTGCGCCAGGAAGGCGGAGTGAGTGACGTAGAGGACCTCACCTTCGGCATGCTTGAGCTTTTCAAGCGTCAGTGCGGTCTTGCCGCTGCCAGCGCTGCCGACGACAACCAAGGGAGGTGGCTGTCGGTAAATGGTCTCCTGCGTGTCATCAAACGAGATCGGTTTGTCGAGCAGGTGAATGCCGGTACGCTCGGGATGAAGGTAGCGTAGAGCTTGCGCCTCCCTGATGGCGTCATCAGCGCTGACGTCTGGAATTTTGCTCTCGTCAATCGCCGCGCCGCGCAGGAAACGTGACTTATCGTAGGCGTGATTGGCGATCACTTCCAGCATCAGTGCGCAGACTTCATCCCCGTGGCGCACCAGCGAGAACAACAGCCGGTCGGCGTCATCCAGCTTCGCCCGGTAGAACTTGCCGTGGCTCAGATTGGCGAGCTTCTTGACTTGGGCAGCCCGGAAGTCGTGGCGAGCGATGGCCGCGGACACCTTGTCGTAGCTGGCCTTGACGCGTGAAGTGTCGAAGCCTGTGTATTCGAGAATCTTCATGAGGCGATGAGGACAAGTGCACGAACAAGAATTCTCTCATGGCCGCCTGGCCTGCCAACCTCTATAGCAAGTTTTCCGGTCATTCCTGAACGGCGGTTATCCGACCTGGACCGGACGCCCTACGACAGGGTATTTCCTCATGCTGAATGACCGGTTCCGGCCGTCTACTGCCCGATACGCTTTGGCTCATGTCGACCCACAACGGCCCCTCACTGAACCGCTTAGCAGACGTTCCAAATTTGCATCTGCATCAGAAAGACGCCGTGGACGGCTACCCGTGCGACACGATCCTCGGTTCAGTTCGCATGGACGGGCCTGTAGACCCAATCGCGAATACGGTGAAAGGTGCGAACAACAAGATTCAATCTCAACGGCATACCTTGGGGAGGTTTGGGTAATCCCACTTTTTTTATCGCTTCCATGCAATCATTATCGTACCTTGAATCACCACTTGAGGTCTTCACGGTAATTGATAACACGTTACCTTCGGCGTCGATCTCCACGGGAAAAACAGCGTCAGTGGCTTTGTCGCCGTCGGTCACCAAGGCATTCGTGACGGGCAATATCCGCTTCCGGACCGCGAGCGCGTACTCCGACATGGCCGCTGCGGAAGGTTGCGAGGCGCCATGCTGCGGTACCGATCCGTCAGGTTCAATCGGGCGGCAAGGACCGCTTAGCAGCATCGCGGTAATCGCAAGCAGGACTGATTCTTTTCTCACGGCTATCTGTTCTCTTTCCAGTCAATACTTGATGGTGGCGTCTCGCCAGATGCAACGTTGCATCTGGCCCGCTTTGTGGTGTTTCGGAAGAGATATTACCCCGAGCACTGGTCCTATATTCGTTGAGACAGCACGATTTTCAACGACCTACCTGTGCGTGTCGAACGTCTCAAAGTGGCGGGTAGCACCAGTTCGATGAACGTTTTACAGAGGTGACGTTGGAATTCTCAACGAATTGGTAAGGACCTCCCCGATTGCAGCTTTCCCGTGGTTGGTGTGAACGCGTACTGCCGGCCATCAAGCGTCATTCGTCCGTTCCGTCGCGCAGACATTCAGACGGCGGGTCCGCCCCCGCAAACGGCCATTCGATTGCCAAAGGAGGACGTTGCTTCACCGGCGTAGGCCGACCGCATCGGGCGGTAGATGGCCCAAGAGCGGTCGGTCGACATCGACGTCCGGAACGTTGGCAATCGATGCGCACCCGTATTCGGATGGAGCGTTCCCATGCGAATTCTCGTTGCTGTCCAGCTCTCGCTGGTCAGCGAGCTTTGCTGTTACTGCCTACGATGTACATATCGTTCTTAAAGCGTTTTGGGCCGAAGAGTCGCAGCCCCAATTCATCTTGGCAGAGTGACAGAGCGACCTTGGCGGTGACAACGAGGTCCAGCTCGTCCAACGCGACGACGATTAGGGCAATCGTTTGGAGACAGCCATGCATTTCGACTACCAACAATTCCACATCGACGCGTCACCTCTTGATGAAGGCGGCCGCTATTACGCTCGCGCAAAGATCTACCGGCGCGCCTCGGCGAGTGGCGATGCCGTCGAGGTAAAGTATTCGGGCGACCTCGGCGATTACCCCTCCGACGCGGATGCTATTGAGGCGGCGCGGCGTTGGGCGATTCAGTGGTGCGACGAGAACTCCGCTTAGGCTTCACTATCCCAGGTCCAGGCTGTCCCGGAGTATTCGCCGCACCCACCAGACATCCAGTTCGGAGGCACGCGTCAGGCGAGAGCGATACGTGCAGCAAGGGCTGACAACGGCCCTCACGACCGATCCTGCTGATCCCCGACAAAAGAAGCGGCGCATAATGCACACATCCCTTTGTCAGGACGATGGAGGTAGATGTGACAACTTTTGCTATCGACGCCGTTCGCATCAACCCGACGAACGACAGGTTTACCCATGTGCGTTGGGCTCCCGTCGATCCGTCGACGCGTGAATGGCTGTCCCCCCCTGCGATTGTGGAGGTGGCCGAAGTCGTCGCCGCGATCCGTCGGGGCGATGTTGTTTGGTCCCTTTTTACGCTTGGTGGCACACGGTATCTCGGGCCAAAAATTGTGTCTGTCTCTCACACCGACGGACACGCCGGGATCGACACGGATATCCCTGGTGATCATGTCGAAAAATGCATTGACGATTTGCCGCACCTTTGACGGCATACCTTTGAGGCCGTCGGCGATCGGACTGTGAAAGGTCTGGACGGGTCGGTAAGACTCGTTGATGGACAGAGAGAGCTGACATTCGCCGACGCCAGTTTGTAAAAGTCAGCAAAGCGATACGCAACAGCCGCACCAATTTGATCGGCGAACGTCGGCTCAGGCCGATGACCCACCGGTAGCCTTTCCGCGACGAAAGTCCGCTTCACTCTTCAAAGAGCCATTGATGCTTCGACATGCCGGAAGTCGGCTCTGGGTCGGCAAGACTCATCCATCCATGACTTAGCTGACATTCACCGGCACCGGGTTGCGAAGGTCAGCAAAGCGACCTGCTGCGGCCGCACGCTGCCCGAGCGGCAACCGACCGCTATGGCCGAAGTGTACGCGACGGTTATCAGGCAGGTCTTCTGGAGAACCAGCCATGCGGATGACGGCTTTGAGGATAAGGGGCCGGATTCGCCCGATGAGAGGTGCGCCAACAGCGGGCGCACGAGCCGGTACGTAGCATTGTTTCGCACGGCTAGCGTCGGTCGCGCTCGATTTCAGTCTGTTCTGGGCTGCTTCATACGGACCAACCCCGCGCCTGGTCGCGTCGCTCGGAAAATATCGAGGGTACAAGGCAGGGAGATACTCTCCGTACCATAACTTAGACGCCCCCATCCTGACGACACGCCTGAATATGAGCGGTGGCGACCGCGCGCTAAACTGGGTGTGTGCTATCGAAAAGTTCGGTGGGTCGAGCGCAAGACGATGAAATTCACCCGAATGATGGTCGGCCTCGCCGTCGCGTACATGACCGTGTTAGCCGGAGTCGCCATCTTGCAGGATCGTTTTCTCTACTTCCCTCAGAAAGCCGCCATCGAGGAGGTCACCTCCGGTGGACTGCGCGCCTGGCCGACACCTGAGGCGTTCAGGGGCCTCGTGGCGGAGCCGGCCGGGTCCGCGCGCGCCACGGTCATCGTCTTTCATGGCAACGCGGGGCATGCCGGCCACCGCTCGTTCTATGCGGCAGCGCTCACCCGGCTCGGGCTGCGCGTGATTCTCGCCGAATATCCAGGCTACGGGCCGCGCACCGGTGCATTAGGCGAAGCGAGCCTGGTCGACGATGCTCAACAAACCATCGCGCTCGCACATCGCCTCTATGGAGCGCCGCTGCTGCTCATCGGCGAATCGCTTGGGGCCGGCGTGGTCGCTGCGGCCGGCTCGCGTGAACGCGACAAGATCGCAGGCATGATGCTCATCACGCCATGGGATCGGCTCGAGCACGTCGCCGCTTACCACTATCCGTGGCTGCCCGTGAAGTGGCTGCTGCGCGACCAATACGACAGCGTGACCCATCTGGCGTCGTTCGACCGCCCGATTCTCGTCGTGGTTGCGGAACGCGACAGCATCGTCCCTACGCGCTACGGCGAGGCGCTTTACAACTCGCTGTCCGCACCGAGAAAACTCGTGGTGGTGAAGGCGGCTGACCATAACGACTGGATTGGCCACGTCGACGAAACCTGGTGGCGGGAGGCGACCGACTTCCTGCTTACGCCTTTGCATTGAAATATGAAGACGCCACCGGTCCCGTCCAACTCGGAGCGCATCTATGTTCTCGACGCGAAGAACAGGCCTGTCGAGGTGTTCGACCACGGCGCGTGGTCGCGCTGGATGACGGAAAACGAACTGATCTTCCGCCGCACACTGCTGGACGACTACGGTGTAACGGTCACGACCCGCTTCCGTGGTGTGTCCGAACCAAAAACCGGGGAGGCCTTGCTGTTCGTGACGCGCGTCGCCGGAATGCAGGCGCAAGACAACAGGAGCTACGGAGCAAGTACGCTCGATGAGGCGCTGGAGCAGCATGAGCGCATCGTGCAGAAAATCCTCCGGATAATGACAGGGCGGTGACCATTACAGCACGACGATTCTGCGGAGCCGTAGCCCCAGGAAGTCGCCAGATGGATCTGGTGCAAACGGCGCAAGCGAATCGGTTAGAGTGTCCTGCTGAACGAATAGAGAGCCGTCGTGGCGTGTCGATGAAACGTAGCTGAAGATCCGCGGCAGGTGGGTGTAGCTCTGCCGGGCGGTGAATCGGGCCGGCCAGACAGTTGACTTCATGCTACGTGCAAAGCGCGACGTGAAGGCGGCCAAAGCCTTTTTCAGGAAAGCTCTCAAACATCAGGGCAAGCCGCCGAAGACCATCGCACTGGATGGCTATGCCGCCTCACACGCGCGCGAACGGACGAACGGCCCAGCTGAGCCGCTTACTGAGAACGAGAGCCGGTCGACAGCGCACCTCAATCCCACCGCTCGTCACGCACCTGAACGACGCCCGCCTCGATCCGCACCGGAAACGCCACCACATCCTCATATGCCGGCGGAGCCAGCACCTTTCCGGTCCTGATGCAAAATCGTGCACCGTGGCGCGGACAGACGACCACGTCGCCTTCCACCACACCGCCAGTCAGGATGCCGCCGTCGTGCGGGCAGACATCCTCGATTGCGTAACAGGTGCCGTCGACGTTGAACACAGCAACCTGCGCGCCATCGACCTCGACGCTGCGAACAGACCCGGCCGGAAAATCCCCGATCGCGGCGACGTCGACCCAGTCGGACATGTCAAAGCATCCCCAACTGCAGGCGCGCCGCATCCGACATCCGGTCTCTCGACCACGGCGGATCCCACACCAGTTCAACGTGCACGTCGTTCACTCCGCTCGCCGAGAACACCGCATCCTCCACCGTCGCCGGGAAGGTCTGCGCGACCGGGCAGCCGGGCGCGGTCAGCGTCATGCGGATCCCAACGCGGCCTTCGGCTTCGTCCACGTCAAGACCATAAACAAGCCCCAAATCGTAGATGTTGACCGGAATCTCCGGGTCGAACACGGTGCGCAGTGCATCGATCACGCGTTCTTCAAGACCTTCTGTTGTCGTGCCACTCCCGGGTTGTGCGGCCTCGGCGCGCTTCAGCCAGTCGAATGTGCTCATCGTCTGCCTCACTCTGTCGAAACGGGGCGATCCTCGTCGTGCAGCGCGGCGTGGAGCGTATGCCAGGCCAGCGTCGCGCACTTCACACGCTCGGGAAATTCACGTACACCGGACAGCACCGCCAGCTTGCCCATCTCCGGCGCGGCTGTCGCCTGCCCTGCAGCGGGTGTTGTCACCATGTCGTGAAAGCGCCCGAACAGCGCTTCGGCCTCTGCTTCCGTTTTGCCTTTCAGCGCCTCGGTCATCAGCGACGCTGATGCTGTCGCAATTGCACAGCCCGCCCCTTCGAAACTCGCTTCTTTGACGATGCCGTCCTCGATTCGCAGATAAAGCGTAATCCGGTCGCCGCACAGCGGGTTATAGCCCTCAGCCGTGTGATTGGCGCCGGACAGTCCATGACAGTTACGCGGCCGCCGGTAGTGGTCGAAGATGACTTCCTGATACAGATCGCGCAGATCGCTCATTTTCCGAATATCTCCCTGACCTTTCCGAGACCTTCGATCAGCGCGTCGATATCCTGGTGCGTGTTGTAGAGGGCGAGCGACGCGCGCACGGTCGCCGGTACGCCGAAGCGCTGCATCACCGGCATCGCGCAATGATGGCCCGCACGCACCGCGATGCCGTGATGATCGAGAATCGTGCCGACATCATGGGCATGCACGCCGTCGAGCACGAACGACAGAATGCCTGCCTTGTCGCGTGCGCTACCGATAAAACGCAAGCCCGGTATCACCCGCAGGGCGGCCGTCGCATAGGCGAGCAGTTCGTTCTCGTGCGCGGCGATGACTTCCATGCCGATGCTGTCGACATAGTCGAGCGCCGCGCCCAGCGCAATCGCGCCGGCAATGTTCGGCGTACCCGCTTCGAACTTCCACGGAATCGCGTTGTATTCCGTTTTCTCGAACGTTACCGATCGGATCATGTCGCCGCCGCCCTGCCATGGCGGCATCGCTTCAAGCAGTGCGGCCTTGGCGTATAGCACGCCAATGCCAGTCGGTCCGTACACCTTATGCCCGGACAACGCGTAGAAATCGCAATCTATCGCGCGGACGTCGACCGGCAGATGCGTGATTGCCTGTGCACCATCCAGCAGCACCGGCACGCCCCGCGCGTGTGCCGCTGCAACGATGCGCTCCACCGGATTGATGCTGCCGAGCGCGTTGGCCAAGTGCGTCATCGCGACCAGCCGCGTACGTTCGCTTAACAAGCGCTCGTACGCGCCGGCATCGAGTGCGCCCGTATCGTCGATCGGCACGACTTTCAGCGCCGCGCCCGTCTGCTCGCAGACGAGCTGCCACGGCACAATGTTCGAATGGTGCTCCATCGCGCTAATCAGGATTTCGTCGCCGGGCTTGATCTGCGGGCGAGCATAGCTCTGGGCGACGAGATTGATCGCTTCGGTCGTGCCACGCACGAACACGATCTCCTCCGGACGCTGCGCATTGATGAAGCGTGCAATCTTCGCGCGTGCGGCCTCGAATGAATCGGTCGCGCGCTGCGACAGGAGATGCACGCCGCGGTGCACATTCGCGTTGCTATGCCGGTAGTAAGCGTTTTCCGCGTAGATGACCGAGGCAGGCTTTTGCGTCGTGGCGCCATTGTCGAGATAGACCAATGGCCGGCCATGCACGCGCTCGCCCAGAATCGGAAAATCGGCTCGCCAGTGCTCGACATTGCGCGGATCGGGCGTCTGCATCTGTTCGATCGGCTTCATAGCAACTCCCTGATGCGCTCGCCTTCCGGGGTGCGCGCGAACAGCAGGTTTTCGAGCCGGCCACGCAGCGAATCGATGCGCACACCTTCGACTATGTCGCGCGCAAATGCGTATGTCAGTAGCGCCCGTGCCATGCGCTCTTCGACACCTCGTGCACGTAAATAGAACAGCTGGTTGTCGTCCAGTTGACCGACCGTCGCGCCGTGTGTGCATTTCACGTCGTCGGCGTAGATCTCGAGTTGCGGCTTCGTGTCGATTTCCGCATCGCGTGACAGCAGCAGGTTGTGATTCGCCTGATGCGTGTCCGTTTGCTGTGCATCGCGATGCACGATGACGCGCCCGTTGAACACGCCGCGCGCTGCGCCGTCGAGCACCCCGCGGTAATGCTCGCGACTCGTGCCATGCGGCTCTGTGTGATCGATGCGCGTGTGGTGATCGACGTGCTGCCGGCCCCCGACGAAATAGAGACCGTTCAACGTCGCTTGCGCGTTCGCGGCGTTCAGGCTTGTGCCGATACCAGTGCGCGACAACGCGGCGCCGAACGCGAACGCATGTGAGGTAAAACAGCTGCCCCGTTGCTGCGCAGCGGCGACCGACGCGATATGAAAAGCCTTCGGGCCCTCTTGCTGCAACCGGTAGTGCTGCACGTCCGCCTGCTCGTCTGCGACGATGCGGGTAACTGCATTGGTCCAGTACGCGTCGCCGCTCAGCCCTACAAAATGCTCGACGATCGTGCAGGCCGAGCGTGCTCCTGCAAGCACGACATTGAACGGCTGCACCGCAAGACCCGCTTCGTCGGTCAGGAACAGGATCTGCAGCGGTTGATCGATGACCTCGCCAGGCGGCAGCACGATGGCAAACCCATCCGTCATAAACGCCGTATTTAGCGCGGCAAAGCCATCTGAATACGCCTGCGAGGCGAATGCCGATTCCAGTTGTTGTGGCATTTCTCTCAACGCCCGGGTGAGCGAGCCCACAAATACCCCGTGTGGCAAACCATTCAGTTTCGACGGCCGCGGCACATGCCGACCGTTGACAAAGACCAGTCGATGCGCGGCAGGGTCCAGCTTGAGTTCATCGATGACGTGCCGCACGTCGCTATCGTCCGTGCGTTGTGCCTTGAAATGCCAGGGACGCTTGCCAATCGCCGACACGTTCGTGTATTTCCAGTCCTCGTGCCGCGTGGTCGGCAAACCCAGCGCGTCGAACTGGTCGAACGCGCTTCGGCGCGCGGCACGCAGCCATGGAAACTCAGCGCCGGGCAACGTCTTCGCGAGTTGCCCAAACTGATGGAAATAGTCGAGAGATTCGTTTTTCATGGATGCCCCGCACGTTCCTGGCTTGCTCTATTTTCTGGTTGCACCGCTTCATCGTCGATCCAACCATAGCCTTTACGCTCCAGCTCCAGCGCCAGTTCACGGGACCCCGACTTCACGATCCGGCCATTCGCCAGCACATGCACGCGATCCGGCACGATGTAGTCCAATAGCCGCTGATAGTGCGTCACGAGCACGATCGCCCGTTCTGGACTGCGCATGCTGTTGACGCCCTGCGCGACAATCTGCAATGCGTCGATGTCGAGTCCGGAATCCGTTTCGTCGAGAATGGCGAGCCGGGGCTCCAGCACGACCATCTGCAGAATCTCGTTGCGTTTCTTCTCTCCGCCGGAAAACCCTTCGTTCACGGCGCGATACAGCAGACTCTCGTCCATCCGCATCAGCGTCATCCTCTCCTTGACCCGTTGCAGAAACTCCATCGCATCGAACTCCGGCTCGCCACGATACCGCCGCTGCGCATTCAGCGCCGCCTTCAGCAGATAAACGTTGCTCACGCCGGGTATCTCGACGGGATACTGGAACGCGAGAAACAGTCCTTGGTGTGCGCGCTCCTCGGGTGCGAGCGCCAGCAGGTCGCGGCCGAGATACGAGACCTCGCCGCCCGTGACAGCAAAGTCCTCGCGCCCGGCCAGCACCTGGGCAAGCGTGCTCTTGCCCGAGCCGTTTGGACCCATGATCGCGTGCACCTCGCCGGCCCTTACATCCAGATCGATGCCACACAGAATTTTCTTGCCGTCGACTTCGACCTGCAGATTGCTGATTTCAAGCATGGTCCGAATCCCTCGCGAATCGCTGTGGGTTATCCCACGGCGCCTTCCAGGCTGACGCCGAGCAGCTTTTGTGCCTCGACCGCAAACTCCATCGGCAGCTCCTTGAAGACCTCCTTGCAGAAGCCGTTCACGATCATCGACACCGCATCTTCCGGCGACAACCCACGCTGCCGGCAATAGAACAACTGGTCTTCGCCGATGCGTGATGTCGATGCTTCGTGTTCGACCTTCGCGGTCGGGTTCTTGACCTCGATGTAGGGGAATGTGTGAGCGCTGCAACGGTTTCCGAGCAAAAGCGAATCGCACTGCGTGTAGTTGCGCGCGCCTTCCGCCGCACGGCCGACCTTCACCAGACCGCGATACGCGTTCTTTCCGCGGCCCGCCGAAATGCCTTTCGACAGAATCGTGCTGCGCGTATTGCGGCCGAGGTGAACCATCTTCGTCCCGGTATCGGCCTGTTGATAGTGGTTGGTCAGTGCCACCGAATAGAATTCACCGACCGAGTTATCGCCCTGCAGGATCACGCTCGGATACTTCCACGTAATCGCCGAACCGGTTTCCACCTGAGTCCATGAAATCTTCGAATTGGCCTCGCGGCAGTCGCCACGTTTGGTCACGAAGTTGTAGATGCCGCCCTTGCCCGACGCATCGCCCGGATACCAGTTCTGCACGGTCGAATACCGGATCTGTGCACCTTCCAGCGCGACCAGTTCGACCACAGCGGCATGTAGTTGGTTTTCGTCGCGCATCGGCGCGGTGCAGCCTTCCAGATAGCTCACGTACGCGCCTTTGTCCGCGACGATCAGCGTGCGCTCGAACTGCCCGGTGTTCTGGGCGTTGATACGAAAGTAGGTCGATAGTTCCATCGGGCAGCGCACGCCCGGCGGGATGTAGCAGAACGACCCATCGCTGAACACGGCGGAATTGAGCGCAGCGAAGAAATTGTCGGTGTGCGGCACGACCGAGCCGAGATACTTTCGCACCAGTTCAGGATGATGCTGTATGGCATCCGAGAACGAACAGAACACAATGCCGAGTTCCGCCAGCTTTTCGCGGAACGTAGTCGCTACCGACACGCTGTCGAATACCGCATCCACCGCTACGCCCGCCAGCAGTTCGCGCTCCCTCAGCGGCACACCCAGCTTTTCGTAGGTACGCAGCAGTTCCGGATCGACTTCATCGAGACTCTTCGGACGATTCTTCTGCGTCATCGGCGCGGAATAATAGATTATGTTCTGGTAATCGATCGCCGGGTGTTCGACCGTCGCCCAATGCGGCTCGGTCATCGTGAGCCAGTGGCGATAGGCCGCGAGTCGCCATTCGAGCATGAACGCCGGCTCGTCTTTCTTCACCGAAATGAGCCGGACCACATCCTCGCTCAGCCCGCGCGGAAGCGCATCGGCCTGCAGATCAGTCACGAAACCGTGCTGGTATTCGCGGCTGATCAGTTCATCGAAACCGGTTGCGGATGGGCTCATGTGTGACCTCGGTCAATCGACTTGCGCGCAGGCGTCGCGCCCGCGCGATGGGTGGAGATACTACGCGCGCGGATCGCGCTGATATCGACTGCGCGCAAGGTGGGGCCCGCCATGTCCGCCAGCGTGACCTGCTGCAACGCTTCGTAAATCAGGCGATTGACCTTCTGCCAGTTGGCGCGCACCGCGCACGCCGCCTCCTGGATACACAGGCCTGGCGTAGTGCTGCATTCGGTCATCCCGATCGGGCCGTCGACGACGGCGATCACCTCCGCCAGCGTGATCCGCGCGGGCGGCCGCGGCAGCAGGTAGCCGCCGTTTGTGCCGCGCAGCGACTCCACGACACCACCGCGCGTCAGGACTTTCAGCACCTTTGACACCGTAGGCCCCGCGACGCCGGTCGCCGCAGCAATGCTGCTTGCGCTGTGGACGGCATCGGGATCGCGCGCCATCGCAGTCATGATCACCGTGCCGTAATCGGCAAGTTTGCTCATGCGCAACATCGGAACATCTCCCGTTTTAATCAGGACCCTTTTGGTCCAGATTACATCGAAACGAAAACCGCACGTTTAACGCCGATTCCATTCTAGACCTGTATATATAACCTTGTCAGTGTATTGGTCTTCGTGACGGACCGCTCTGGCGGGCCACGCTCCATCGACTGAAAATACCCACTCGCCCGACGAGACATCAATTGTTTGATATCCAGAATATCGAAAACTGATTTAAAAGCCGGAATCCGCGTGACGGATGCGCGATGTGCATCGCCAATCTCGGGAGAGACCCGCCGCATAGTACCTTGGGCTGTTGTGGCATCCGGACCCAGTGGGGCTACTGCCCGATCTTTCTGGTGATTGTGGTCGTGTGGAGTGTTGAGCAGGTGCGCGGACTGAATGTCGAACGCGCCCATTGCCCTCGGCCTACGTGTTCAGCGCATACATGAAAGCCCGGAATCCACGGTCACCGTTGCCAAGTTGTCGCTGTCGGATGAATGATCCCCGTCAAGATTCGGACGTTTACGTGCGCTAACAATGACGGCTCCGTTCGTCCGTGCCTGCATGAGATTGACCTTCAAGGCGTACAGGCAATTAACAATTTTGCGCCGATAAATTCTGATCATTTCATTTTCAGAAAAAGTATTTTACAAGGTAGGTGTTTACCCTAGCTTACTACCTCATTACACCTTCATTACGGATTGAAAGCGCGCGCAAACTTATAGCGCCCAACCGACAAACCAAGGAGGTAGTAATCATGAGACCCATCGTTAGACTCGCCGCCTTTGTGGCTGCCATCGCCTTCGCTGCGCCGATTACGGTTTTTGCCGCCGCAAACGTCGCAGCAAACCATCCACTGACCCGCGCGGAAGTCCGTGAGCAGTTGGTCGAGATCGAAGCGGCGGGCTACAACCCGGCCCGTGCGAACCCGCGCGAATATCCGGCGGACATACAGGCTGCTGAAGCCAAGGTTGCTGCCCACCACGGGAGCCCGTCCGGAGTAAGCGGCAGTCACCCGGTGACCGTCGTGGCAGTCAGTGAAGAAGTGATTGAGATCGATAGCGCTGGCAACACTTCCGGAGTGGGTGGCGTCCTAAGCGGCTCGTCCGCAGCGGGCGGCCATGCCTACAAGAGCGAAGCAGCTCGCACCGGCCCGGGCTCGGTCTACTTCGGTCACTAACCGGCTGACAGGCGACTGACCCACCGTTCGCCTGTCTTTCCATAGAAGTGTGCAGAAACACTGCGCAACCCACATCTACACTAACTGGCTCGGGAAACATAGTCGCCGTCAAACGCGACTGTTTCATTTCAATCACTTCTTCTGTCAAAGCAGCCATGAAATCAAAATTACTCGCGCACTTCATGATCGCCGCCCTCCTTGGTGCGTCGATCCCCGCTTTCGCCCAGCCTCACGGCAATCAGCACCACAATGACTGGTCGGCGCACGGCCCGCAACAACACGACATGCGTCCGCCGCCCGGTCACGATCATGGTCCCATGCCGCACGAGGCCTACAGCGGCCGGCCGGGCGGCCCGATGCCGCATGCCGACTGGCGCCAGGGCGATCGGCTTCCGCCTGAATACCGCGATCACAACTACGTCGTCGACGACTGGCGCGGCCACGGACTGCAACCGCCGCCGCGAGGCTATCACTGGGTTGGGGTGAACGGAGATTACGTGCTCGCCGCTATCGCAACTGGCATCATTGCCGACGTCCTGTTCTCCGGCCACTAACACCGGCGGCAACAATATCAACGGGTTCGATTCATCCACGCAGGCAGTGGCCGCGCACTATTTCGACGAGCAGCCGCGATTCACGCCGTTCAATCGGGTTCGCTCTGCTACGCGCCACGCTGTATGATTAGCCCAATATGCGCTACGCGGCGGGTTCTGTCGCGATAACGATTACAGCTTGAACAAAGCGCGATATCAGGAGGACTACTTACGCTGCCAACGGATAGAATTGCTCGGCTGCAGTTTTGATGTCGCGCTCGTCCTGCATCTGCCCTTTGCGAATCATGTGCATCAGCTCGATGACGGACAGAATAATGCGCGCGCACCGGAAACCCTTGAAACCCATCAACGGCGTGACAATGCGTTTGACGGCTCGATGGTCCTGCTCGATGACGTTGTTCAGGTACTGGTTCTGCCGGATCTTGATTGGCGTTGGCCGGTCTGCGTTGAGCGCTTCGAGCGCGGCCAGACTGGCACCACTCTTGTCCACGGTGACAGTCTCGGGTTCACCATTCTGGGCAATCACCTTCTCGAAATACCGGCGCGCATCGGCCTTGTCACGATGGGCGCACAACAGGAAATCGACCGTGTTGCACTCCCTGTCGACGGCCCGGTACAAGTATTTCCAGTGGCCTTTGACCTTGATATAAGAGTGAGTAGACCCAGGGAATTGCGCCCCGAGTCTCTCGCAGAACCGTGCGTAGACCTCTCGATTTACACGGCTCCCGTTATCCAACCTCTCCCCCCTGATACTGCCGGTGCGCGAACTCTCGCGGGTACGCCTTCTTCATCTTGCGCAACCACTCTTCACTGCACCGTTTGTGCCATCGCAGTGTTTTGTACTTGCGCCGAACCCAGCGCACGAGCTTTCGGTCGAGATACCGACTCAACTCATGCATGGCTGTCCGATAGAAAGTCCCGTAGTAGTTCCACCAGCCACATATCGTGGGATTACATTGCTGGGCGCGTTCGAACAGTGATTTCGACGTTTGGCGCTGCAACCGCCACCCCCGCGCCACCTGTCTCATCCGTTTCAGGGCGTCAGGACTGACGCCAGGTACACCAGCGAGCCGGCGAGCGTCCATATTGAAGTGGACCTGCGCGTACGCGAGCTCGTACAGTTTGCGCTGCTCGTCGGAAGGGCGGCCGTCACCGATCAACGCTCGGCTCGCATCCATCCCGCTGCATAGGGTATCTACCGAACATTTGATGCTTGCGTTGTCAGGATACCTGATATCAAATACGGAACTATCGCGACGGACAGGCGCGTCTTCCAGGACGCGCTTTATTTTGTTCTTTATATCAGCTTGCCTGATATTGTATCAACGGTGATCGGCGCCAGCATCCCCGTCACGCTCATCGCTGCAATCGCCTGAAACCGAAGATCCTCAACCGCAGTTCAACAAAAAAACATACAACTGGTCTGGAGACATCACCATGCAATTGAAGTCGACTCACGTTCTCATGTTCGGTGCGCTATGCGCGCTGAGCACTGGAGCCTTTGCGCAATCGAGCGTCACGTTGTATGGCATCGTGGACACGGGGATCGAGTATGTCTCGCACGCGAACGCGAAGGGCGACAGCGTCTTTCGCATGCCATCCGTTACCGGAGAGTTCCCATCACGCTGGGGGCTGCGCGGCAACGAAGATCTAGGCGGCGGCTACAGCGCTGTCTTCACGCTCGAGAGCGGCTTTAACGTGCGCGACGGCAGTTCTGGACAGGGCGGGAGGCTGTTTGGACGCCAGGCATTCGTCGGTATGAAAAGCCCGTATGGAACGCTCGCGTTCGGCCGTCAGTACACGATGACCTATCTTGCGGTTCAGGGCGCCGACATCATCGGTCCGGACATTTACGGCATGGGCTCCCTGGATGCCTATGTGCCCAACGCACGCGCCGACAACTCCATCACCTATCTTGGCTCGTACAAGGGCTTTACGCTGGGCGCGGGCTATTCATTCGGACGGGACGCGGCGGGTACCGGCAACTCGCCGGGACAAGGAACCTGTACCGGCTCCGTTCCAGGCCACGCCACGGAATGCCGCGACTGGTCCGCAATGCTCAAGTACGACTCTCAATATTTCGGCGCTGCTGCGTCGTACGAGGAGCAACGCGGCGGCGCGACCGCAGCCGCCAACTTCTTCGACGGAATTGCGCCGACACCCCTCATCAACGCCGCGGACAAGGACGCCCGTACCCAACTGAGCGCCTATGCGCAGTACGCAGGCGCGAAGATCGGCGCAGGTTGGATTGGACGCCGCGTAGTGACCCAGTCGCCGACAGTACCGAATATCCGTTCGGATCTGTTCTTCCTGGGCGCTTCGTACATGGTCACGCCTGCGTTCCTCCTCGATGGCGAAGTGTTTCGGATCATCAATAGCGACCACGATACCCGCGCCACGATGGGAACGTTACGCACCACCTATCTTCTGAGCAAGCGTTCGTCGGTCTATGCGCAGGCTGCGTATCTCGCGAACAGCGCGAAGGCGCGCTATTCGGTCAGCGGTGGCGGCGGTGGGACCACGCCAGGCGCGGGCATGGGTCAAACGGGCGTGATGGTCGGCATTAAACACATGTTCTGATCGGGGGGAGAGAATGAAACGAACTTCAATTGCTATGTGCGTATCGGCAGTGTCCGCGATGCTGGCGGCCTGCGGCGGCGGTTCCGACTCGCTCTCCACCAGTGCGACACAATTGCCTCGGCTTTCCGCAGCACAACCCGCGACGCTGTCAGAAAACTGCAGCGCGCTCGCCGCCAGGTTGACGTTTGCGGCCACGACATTCACGTCCGTTACCGACGTGCCGGCCGGAACGCTCACGGTGGCGGGAAAGTCCGTGCCCGAACATTGCGTGATCGAAGGGAAAATGAATCAACGCACGAGCGCCGTTGACGGCCAAACTTATGCGATTGGTTTTGAAATGCGGCTACCCCTCGCGTGGAATGGTCGCTTTTTCTATCAGGCCAACGGTGGTCTCGACGGTAACGTGACACCGGCGACGGGGGTGCTCAGTGGCGGGGGCCCGCTGAACAACGCTCTAAACATGGGCTTCGCCGTGATCAGTTCGGATGCAGGTCATTCCGGGTCGCAAAACCCGCTGTTTGGTCTCGATCCCCAGGCGCGCCTCGATTATGGCTATAACGCCGTTGCTACGCTCACGCCAATGGCCAGGCAGGTGATCAAGTTGGCCTATGGCAAGGGCCCCGACCGCAGCTACCTCGAAGGTTGCTCGAACGGCGGCCGTCATGCGATGGTGGCGGCAGCCAGGTCTTTCGCGGATTACGACGGCATCATTGCCGGCGACCCCGGCTTTCATTTGCCAAAGGCGGCGATCGGGCAGATGTGGAGCGCACAACAGCTAGCTACCGTCGCGACCGCCAAAACGTCGGCCGGAATTGCCGATATCACCACCGGCTTGACGACTGCTGAAAGGCAGCTCATCGCGTCGAAGATCATCGCGAAGTGCGATCCGCTGGATGGTGTAGCGGACGGGATGGTGCAAGACATCAAGGCGTGCCAGGCGAGCTTCGACCTGGCCACGGACGTACCGACATGTTCGAGCAATGGGCGCGACGGCACCTGTCTTACGGCGGCTCAAAAGCAAGCCGTTGGGAATATTTTTTCTGGGGCGAAAAATAGCGCTGGCACTGCGCTCTATGCGAGCTTTCCGTATGACGTCGGTGTCAACGGATCAGGCTGGGCCGCGTGGAAGCAAGGCAATTCGATCAGCCTTGACCCGGCCGCGGCGGCCTTCGTATTTACGTCACCGCCTCAGAGCGCTTCGCTGCTCAGCTCCATCGGCGCCTACGCTCTGAACTTCAACATGGACAGTGACGCGCCGAAGATCTTCGCAACGAGCGGTGTCTATTCCGAGACTTCGTGGTCATTCATGACCCCGCCGAACGAGACTGATTTGAGCGGTCTGAGGAGCCGGGGCGCGAAGTTGATCGTCTATCACGGGACGAGCGATCCAGTGTTCTCGTCGAACGATACGACCGACTGGTATCAGCGCTTGTCGACGGCTAGTGGCGGTGACGCGAGCAATTTCGCCCGGCTCTTCACGGTAGCAGGGATGAACCACTGCAGCGGCGGTCCGACGGCCGATCAGTTCGACATGCTGACGCCTATGGTGGCATGGGTCGAGCAAGGGCAAGCGCCGAACCGGGTCATCGCAACGGCTCGCGACACGACCAACGCGATACCGAATAGCGAGGTGCCGACTAGCTGGGGTGCCGGGCGCACGCGTCCGCTCTGCGCGTATCCGAAGGTGGCCCGCTATACCAGCGGAGACGTGAACTCGGCAAGCAGTTTCACTTGCAGCTAAGCCACTGACCGTGCGAGGGGGGGAGAAGATGTGAACGCTCCCCCACTACGCCGAGGAAACGTTAGGCCCCCTCACCGCCCGCGATCGCTTTGAGCCGGCGATAAAGCGTGCGCTCGCTCAATCCCAGCTGCGCGGCAAGCTCACTGCGTTTGCCGCGGAACTGCGCCGCTGCGCGCGCGAGTTCCGCATCGGTCAGCTTGCGCGGCAAGCCCACGCCCACGGCCAGCGAATCCTGACCACCGCCGGAAGCCCTGTCGCTGACCGCCTGCGGCAAGTGTTCGGCGCGGATCACGCCACCGTCGGCGAGCAGGTTGGCGCGCTCGAGGCGTTCCGCAAGCGGCTCGTCCGTTATCGCGCCGCGCTGCTGATGGCCGCCGCGGGGGTGCCCGCGACCGCCGCCGGCGCGCGTCTCGCACACGCGTTGCCGCAACGCGTGCTGCTCGCGCTGTTTGCCGCGGTCATGCTGGTGGTCGCGCTCCGGCTGTTGCGTCAGACGCTCGCGCGCCGCGCGTCGCGCGAGGCACAATCGTCAATCTGCGTCGCGCATGTCGACCCGGCGACCGGCCGCTTTCGCTGGACCTGGCCGACCGCAGCCGCGCTCGCGGCCACCGGTTCGCTGACGGGATTGATGACGGGGATGCTCGGTGTCGGCGGCGGCTTCATCATCGTGCCGATGATGCGCAAGCTGACGGACGTGTCGATGCACGGTATCCTCGCGACTTCGCTGATGGTGATCGCACTCGTCGGCAGTGGCGGCGTTCTCGCGACGGCCACGCACGGCGCAACGCTTCCACTCGAAGTCGCGTTGTGGTTCACTGGCGCCACCGCCGCCGGTATGCTCAGCGGACGGCTTGCGTCGCATCACATCGCCGCGCGTCGGGTGCAACTGGGCTTTGCGAGCATCCTCGTCTGCGTGGCGCTCGGCCTGCTGGTCAAAGCGGCGCTGATGTAAGCGCTGCCGCTTCCCTCCAACTCACACGACAGTCAACCTGAACGATGATCGATCTCGACCACTTCACCCCGATCGCGTCCCTGTGCGGAGGCCTGCTGATCGGCGCCGTGGCTGCGGCGATGGTGCTTTTGCTGGGCCGCATCGCCGGAATCAGCGGGATAGTCGGCGGCCTGCTGCGCTGGACCAGGCAAGACGGCGCATGGCGCGTCGCCTTCGTTGCCGGGCTGGTCGCTGCCGCGGTAATCGCGCGCGCGGTCGGTGCGCCCGTCGCGATCACCGTCGACGCGTCGTGGCCGGCCGTGATCGCGGCCGGCTTTCTGGTCGGCATCGGCACCCGCTATGGCAGCGGTTGCACGAGCGGACACGGCGTGTGCGGCATTTCACGCGGCGCCACGCGCTCGCTCGTAGCGACGGCGACGTTCATGGCGGCCGGCTTCGTCACCGTCTATATCATGCGACATCTTCTCGGAGCCTAGGATGGCAACAGTTGTTTCATTCGTATGCGGGCTGCTGTTCGGCTTCGGCCTGCTGTTGTCAGGCATGGCCAACCCCGCCAAAGTGCTGGGCTTCCTCGATTTCGCAGGACGCTGGGACCCGTCGCTCGCGTTCGTGATGATCGGCGCGGTGGCTGTCGCAGCAATCGGCTTCGCGATTGCGAAGCGCCGCGGCAAGTCGCTGCTCGGATTGCCGATGCAGATTCCCGCGTCAACGCACGTCACGCGAAGGCTGATGGTGGGCAGCCTCGCGTTCGGCGTCGGTTGGGGAATTGCAGGGTTCTGTCCCGGCCCGGCGCTCGTTGCGCTCGGACTCGGGTCGGCGAAAGCGTGGGTGTTCGTGGCGGCGATGATCGCGGGAATGGCCGTCTTCGAGTGGTTGGAACGGCGCAGACAGGCGGCCTTGGCGACTGCCCCTTAACCTGGCCTTAAGGCGCGGTCGTGTACGATCTGTTCCGACTGAATCCAACTCACAGGCTCCCCTATGCAAGTCTCCCCTGAACACCGCTATGACATCGTCGCACGTTTGCTCCATTGGCTCGTCGTCGGGCTGGTTGCCGCGCAGTTCGTGATCGGCTGGACGATGCCGGACGTGCACCGCGATACCGTGCCGGACGGCGAAATCGCCTGGCACCTTGGCGTCGGCACCGCACTGCTCGCAGCGATGGTGTTGCGGGTGCTGTGGCGCGTGACTCATCGGTCGCCGCCGGACAACCTGCCGCCGCTGTTTCGCGCCGCTTCGAAGCTCACGCACCTCGCGCTGTATGTGCTGCTGGTGCTGGTGCCGCTGCTCGGCTGGATCAACGCTTCGTCGCGCACGTGGACGGTCCGCCTCGCCGGACTTGCTTCGTTGCCCTCGCTGTCGGCACCGGGTTCGTCATTCGGACATGCGATGGGCGATGTTCACGGCGTCCTCGCTTGGGTTCTATTCGGCGTGATCTGCCTGCATATCGCAGCGGCGATGTTTCATCAGTTCGTCGCCGGCGACCGCGTTCTGCAGCGCATGAAGATCTAGCGGTAGTTCGAGCGCTGCCTACATTTGCCCGTCAAACAGGGCAAAGCTGCGTGGCATGTCACGCGGGGGGACAGTTTCCCGAACTGATGCCGTACGGTCGAATGTTCAAGCTGAACGGATATACCTTCGGCGAACGTACGATTCCAGTGGCCGTGATGGCGATGCTCGACGCGACCAGGACGAGGCTCAACCATGATGCCAGCGGCAATATCGTCTCTCCCAAAGACGGTCTGCCGATTTTCGATTCAGCCAGCATCTTCCTCGCCGGCAAGATCACCGACAGGATCGGTGCGTTTACGCAATTTACCTACTCGAACTACGACCATCAGTACGTGCCCGTCCCGCCGGAAACCAGCGTGGAAGCATCGCGATCAGGACGTCGTCTTTAAGGAATGCGTGATGAAAAATAGCCGCGAATGCGTGCAACCCCGCAAGCCACATAATGGCGTCGCCGAGCCACGCGTGCAGCGATGCGAGGGCTGAGCCTGCTCCATGCGAACTACTGAGTAAAGGCGGAATATCGTAACCGCCGATCAGCGTCAGCGGATGCCCTTCGAGCCACGCGCCCGAGATGGCGGTAAGCGGTAGCGCGAGGAGAAGCAGATACAGCATCCATCGAACGGTTGTTGCCATCACAGCCATCCAGCGAGAAACTGGAGGTGTCTCGGGACGCGCGTCGTATGCTCGCCACAGCAGGCGGATGAGGGTGAGCGCGAACACGCACAAACCCAAAGTCTCGTGCAGTCGCCGGTCGAACTCGTGCGCCGAAGAGTAGACGCGCTGTTCAGATCCGCCGGGCCCATACATGAACGTCACGAGCACGACAATTGCCGTGCACCAGTGGAGGAATTGGGCAATCGATCCATAGCGTGTGGCAGAGCTTTTCACTATAGCGCTCCCGATGTGTGCCCATCGACGAACGGTAGGCACGACCGCGACACGTAAAGCCAGTGGATAACACACGCAGATGCATCGTATCGTGACGTGGCATGCATGGCTGGCCGGACGCTGGCGTATTGGATTCGTGAATGGATTCTACGCGCAAACTCCTGGCGAAATCTCAAGCTGATGGCGGCTCACGTTTCAAAGCCGGCGCGCGAACGGAACAGAGTTCTGGTATCAGCTGTACGTGGCACCGGTGAGCGACGAGGCGGAAAAGGTTACGCATCACATCAGCGTGGTGAGCGACCTGACGGAACTCATTGAGTCGCGCGATCTACTGGTCAGGCAGGCACGTCGCGATGCGCTGACGGATTTGCCGAACCGCGTGACGCTGCGTGAGCTGATCGACACGGCGATTCTCGATGGTCACGCATTCGCGCTGCTGTTCATCGACCTCGATCATTTCAAGGACATCAACGACAGCCTGGGCCACGGCGCAGGCGATCGCCTGTTGCAGGAAGTTGCGCGGCGGTTGTCGACATCGGTCGGAACGGATGGCGTGGTGACGCGATATGGCGGCGACGAGTTCGTGACGATGTTGAAGGGTTCAACCGACGATGACGAACTCTCCGCGCTGTTGACGCGCGTGACGCAAGCGCTGGACAGGCCAGTGCAAATCGACGACATGCAACTGCGGGTCCGGATGAGCATCGGGGTCAGCTGCTGTCCGCAAGACGGCACGGACTGCGACACTCTGCTGAAACACGCAGACTTTGCGATGTATCGCGTCAAGGCAGGCGGGCGTAACGGCGTCGAGCGATTTGCCCCTGCGCTCGCGCATGCGGCGACTCGGCGCATCGCGCTATCGCACAAGCTACGCAACGCCGTCGAGCAGAACGGCTTTGGCCGAAGACATCGGTTTGATTGCGTCAATCGGAGAATGGGTGCTGCAAACTGCCTGTGCACAGGCAAAGCGCTGGGAGGAAGTGCTGCCGGAGCTGCGCATGTCGGTCAACGTGTCGCCCAGCCAGCTTACTTCGAGTGATTTCGGCGCCGTCGTGCGTCGTGCTCTTGCCGCGTCGCAATTGGCCACGGACCGGCTCGAACTGGAGAGTACCGAAGGAGGCCTGGTTGCACCGGGCGCCCTGCCCACCCTGCGCGCCCTGCACGACATTGGCGTGCCCATAGCGATCGACGACTTTGGCGCCGGTTACTCGAGCCTGGCTTACCTGCGCGGCTTTCACGCGGACCGTCTGAAGATCGACATGTCGTTCATCCGCGGCATTGGCAGCAGTCTCGCGGATGAGACGATTATCGGTGCGATCGTCGCACTCGCCCGCAATCTGCGTTTCGAAGTCGTCGCGGAAGGCGTCGAACGAGCGGAACAATTGGCTTTCCTGGCCGACGCCGGCTGCGAGATCGTTCAGGGATACTACTTCGCCGCGCCACAGCCAGCGGCGAATATTCCGGCCTACGCGGCGAGCCTGATGAGCATGCTGCAAAGTGGCTCGTCTTGAGAGCCCCCGGCGCGACGACTTCACTTTAGCTGTGCGACGCCAAAGAGCGGCGCCTCGCCGCTCTTTGGTGCGTCGTCTTTAACGCGGATCCGACAGCGTCTGATTGAGCGTCTGCCCAGCGATGATCACGTTCTGTAACGTAATGTCGTGCACGTTGTAGAGGTAGATCGGACCCGGCGTGCTGGCGCTCGCGGGGCCTGCGGCCACAGGCGTGCCGAAGTCGCAGTTGGAAATCGTCACTCCCGTGATTGCCGGTACGCTCGGCGCAGGCGCCGGACCGTTGTAATCGAACGCAACTGGACCTTGAGCAACGATGGCCTGGAAACAGGAGCCGGTTGTACTGCCCAATGTCACGTTCGAAGCATTGACGTTCGTGATGTTGACGTTGTCAATGAGCGCGGGGCGTGTGCGAATCGCATCGGCGGCAGGCTGGTAATCGCAATCGAACGTGATCAGGCCGCCTTGAGACGCGGATGGGTTGGCGGCTGTTGCGGTGGCCACACCGATGGGCACGGTGCCGTTGATCGGACTGCCCGTCAGCATCTTGCTGCCGTAGCCTCCACCCGTCAGGCTCACGCCGTGCGGGAGCGTGACGCCGTTCACGTAGAAGTTCTTGACGTAGCCTCCACGGTTCATGTTCGTCTTGATACGGATCGCGATGTTCAGCGAATTCGTTGCCCAGAACTGATTGAGCATGGTCAGATTGCGCGCGTAGATGTTCTGCACGCCGCCACCCATCTCGCTGCCGAGCGTAATGCCGCCGTGACCGCTATTCATCATGCAGTTCTGGATCACATGGTTCTGCGCGGGTCCGTACTCCGTGTCGAGATCCTTGCCTGACTTGATCGCGATGCAGTCGTCGCCGGTGTTGAACGTTACGCTGTCGCACAGCACCGTGTTGCAGGCGTCGGGGTCGAAGCCGTCGTTGTTCGGTCCGATACTGTCGGCTGTCACGCCACGGATCACGACGTTCGTGCAGTCCGTCGGATGATGCTGCCAGAACGGCGTGTTGTTGGTTCGGTAGTTTTCCATCAGCACGTTCGTGCAACCGATGAACTCAACCATACACGGCCGCAGATAGTGGCCGAGACCAAAGATTCGCTGCGCGACCGGCACGCCCGCTTCGGAGAGCGCCGGCAGGTAGTTCTGGTCTTGCTGCCACGGCGTAGCCGGATTGGTCAATAGCGTGTAGAGCGAGGCCGAAATGGTGGGGGCGACCACCATCAGATCGACGTTGTTCGGATTCGTATATGCCTGGGACGGCGTGGTCGAGCCCGCGCAGCCGTATGCGCCGCTGGAACCCTTGTAGGTCCACCAGCAAGTGCTGGTGTTTCCGCTTCCGGCGAACGCCGTCATCGCCTGACCGTTCAGCACCGAGGTCGGGCCTTCGCCAGTCACCGCGATGTTGTTCGCATTTCGCGCGTACACGGGCGAGCCGAAGTTCAGGCAGTCGTTCGCCTGCCAGCGGCTGTAGTAAAGGTTGCCGTTGGCGCCACAGTTGACCGGACCGTCCTTCGCATAGTCGGCGGGATTCGGGCTGAAATAGATCGTGCAGTTCGCGCTCAGATGGAAGTTGACGTTGCTCTGTAGCACGATGGGACCCGCGCAATACCAGGTGCCCGCCGGCACCACGACCCGGCCGCCACCGGCTGCACTGCAGGCCGCGATTGCCGCGAGGAAAGCGGGACGTGAATCGAACGATCCCGGTGCGTTGGTCGCGCCGGCCCCCGTACTCAGGGGCGATGAACTGCCGGTGTAGGGGTTGGCCTGGGCAATGACCGCGCACGGTTGCGCACCGTACTGTTCGACCTGGAAATCGACGGCCGGGAACGCGCTCTGCGTGATTTTCTGCAGAGCATTAATGATGTTCGTCGCTGAGCCGTTGGGACCCCAGATCGGGTCGGCCGCAGCCGTTGACGGCGTGCTTCCCGTCGCTGGCGTGGAACTACTGCTTCCGCCTGCCGCGGCAGCGGAAACTCCGCTGCCGCCGCCGCAAGCCTGCAGGAGTGCGCTGCCGGCGAGCGCGCCTCCGAGGCCAATGAAGCCACGGCGCGAAATGCGCAAGGTGTCGCCCGTTGCGGGCGCATTTTTATCAAGATCGCACGACAGCTTGGACATGGAGTCCCCTCCGGACAAATAGTTGTAGGTGCACGAGAGAATCGTCATCGCGCATGTTGTATGACAAGTCTAGAAGAGTAAAGACAAGACGCGGGTCAGTACACATGGAGGAAACCCTTACCAAATGTTTCCTCCATACCATTCGCGAGGCGTGAACTTGGTTCGGGTTGCTTTGGAAAACTCGCGCAGGCGCTTCGACTAGAATAATTTCGACGTGCGGCTCCGGATTCGATGCACCACAACCCGTTAATAGGTATCGCCATGAACGACGGAAGGCTCGTATTGCATGCGCGACATCGGGTCGAGGGCGGCGGCCTGATGATCGCAACGTGCATTGCGGGCATCATGCAGACCTCACCAGTAGCGGCACAGGCATGGCGCGACCTCGCGCCGCAACCCGCACCGCAGGCGCCGCGAAGCGCGTCGTCACCCTCCTCCCCGGAAGCGCAGGCCGAGTCCGCACGGATCGCTGTCGAGCGGCTTGCCGGGCTCATCTTCGAACCGGCCGGCGCGTCCGCGGCGGCATCGCCCAGGCAGCAAGGTCGTATCGTCGCGCAAGGATTGCCCGTACTCGACGCCGCCTTCCTGCAGAGCTTCGCCACGGACCTCGACAAGCCGCTGACCTTCGGCCGCCTCGCCGAGATCCGCCGCGCCGTGGTCGCGCGTTATCGGGCGGCGGGAAAGCCGCTCGTCGACGTCTACGTGCCGGAACAGGACGTGAGCTCGGGTGTCGTGCGTATCGCCATTGCCGAATTCAAACTGGGTCGGGTTCACGCCAGCGGCAACACCTACTTTTCGAGCAGGCTTCTCGAACGTGAAATGCCGCTCGAGCCCGGCGGACCGGTCCTGCAATCGGCGGTCTCGAAGGGACTTGCGGTGCTCAACGCGAATCCTTATCGACGGGTCGATGCTGTTCTTGCGCCCGGTGAGGCCGCCGACACGACCGACGTCGTGTTGCAAACCGAAGACCGGCTGCCGCTTCGCGTAAGCGCGGGTTACGACAATGAAGGCGTGCCGGAGCTCGGCCGTGATCGGTTCTTTGCAGGCATAGGCTACGGCAACCTGCTTGGTCTCGATCAGCAGATCGCCTATCAATTCACGGCCAGCAACGATTTTTTCAGCGGCAATCCGAATATCGAAGGCCGCCCGAACCGCGCCCGCTTCACCGCGCACGCGCTGAACTACACGGCGCCGCTGCCGTGGCTCGACAGTATCGAGTTGTTCGGCGTCTACGCGCAGAGCACGCCACGGTTGCCCGACACCTATGGGCAAACGGGCATTTCTGCGCAGCTCAGCTTTCGCTACGACTTGCGTCTGCCGACCATCACGGACACAACACAGTTGATCCAGATCGGATACGACTTCAAGCGCAGCAACAACGATCTGGAATTTGGCGGCTCCCAGGTTTTCAACTCGAATACGCACATACATCAGTTCGTGTTGTCTTACGACATCAGCAAACCGACCGAGGCTGGCACGGCGCACGCCGCGGCGACACTCGTCGCCAGTCCGGGCGGACTGGATGGCAACAATCAGGATTCGGCATTTAACGCCGCGCGGCAGGGCGCGACGGCCCGCTACATCTATATGCAGTTGACTGCGTCTCGTGCCACCGCGCTTGGGGCTGGCTTCACGCTGATCACGAACGGAACGTTCCAGTGGACGCCGAACACGTTATTACCGAGCGAGGAGATGGGGCTCGGCGGGGAGTCCAGTGTGCGAGGCTACGACCCATACGTCACGCTCGGCGATCGCGGCTGGAACATTCAGACCGAGGTGCGCACGCCTGCGATCTCGCTCGGCGCGAGCAACGCAGTCGTGCAACCCTTTGTGTTTTTCGATGCGGGCCGCGTATGGAGCACGATCGACCAGCCAGCCGAAACTAACCTCGGTCTGCTCGCGGGCGTCGGCGCGGGCGTGCGCGTCCAATGGTCGAGATTCGTGGATTTGCGCTGCACCTATGGCGCGCCATTACGCTCGGCGACACCAAATGGTTCGAAGGCGCCGATCGTGCTCTTGTACGTGTCGGTCGGAACGTGAGCCGTCGATAGATGCCCCATGTTCGACACGGCCCGCCGCCGTGTCTGCCTTCATTACGCCGTCATCCGGTCGAGTCCGAGCCCTGCTCGGGCTCCCAACCGCGCGCGGCGGCGAGACAGGCGCGGACTTCTTCATCGGTCGTCTGGTCGAAATTCACATAGAACCCGCCGATCCCCATCAACCAGTCCGGCTGCAGCACGCTCACGAACGCGTGCGCGATTCCTTCGAATGCCGTGCACGCATCGGATTGCGACACCGGGACCGCCACCACGATCCGAGCGGGATGTCTGCTGCGGAGTGCGTCGAGCGCCGCATGCATCGATGCCCCCGTCGCGATGCCGTCGTCGACCACGATCACCGTCTTGCCCTGTACTGGCACCGGCGGGCATTCCCCACGGTACGCCAGGTCCCTGCGCGCGAGTTCGGCTGTTTCGCGCGCGATCACGTCGGCCAATTCGGCGTCACTGATTTGCAGTTCGCGAAGCACCGACCTTTCCAGATGAAGGGCGCCCCCCGTCGCGATGGCGCCCATCGCCAGTTCCTCGTCTTGCGGCGCCCCAAGCTTTCTGACGACGAGAACGTCGAGCTTCGCGTGCAATGCCCGTGCAACTTCGAACGCGACAGGAACGCCGCCGCGCGGCAGAGCCAGCACCACCAGATCGCCGCGACCCTGATAGTCGCGCAGTGCGTGGGCCAGCTGTCTGCCAGCGTCGGCGCGGTCGCGAAACAGGTTGCCCATCGCTTTGCCTCCCGCAACGTCGGTGCGCGTTGCCAGACCCACTATGCCATCAATCGGCTGCATCAAGCGTCCTCCTGAACGGAGAAGTTTTCACGGGTCTCGCCGGCGATGCCGATACAGGGGCATGCTTCCATGGCCGCTACCTCGCGCTCGATGCGCCACCTGGCGAATTCGCACTGCCGACTGCGATGCGGCGGTGAATTACCGGTCACCCGCTCCTCGAACGTCGCGTCAAAACGCAACGCTGAACGCTGTCACGAATTCGTCGAGCCGCGCGCGATCGAGCCCGTCGATACCGGCGGCAGCAACCCTGCCGTTTCCTCCGAACTTCCTGCAAAGGACGTCGGCGCCTCGCGGACAATCGAGCGGAGCCCGTACGCTCGCCGTGTATCGGCCATCGGCGCCGGCCGTCAGCACCGCGTGCGCTTGCGCCGGGTCGCGTCGCGCGACGAGATTGGCGAAATCGCCTCGCACGCGCCGCGCCCACGCCGCGTCGGGAAGAATGTGCAGCGTTCCATTGGCGACCCGCCGCGTTACCGCGAGTCCCAAGGCCAGTTCGAGGTCTTCCGTTCGTCGCGCCTGCAGTTCGGGCAGCACGCCGGTCGACGCAATGAACTCGAGCGGATCCGAATAGGGTTGAATGGCGCGATACATCTCGACAGGATCGATGGCAAGATCGACGACGCTGTCCCCGTAGGCGTTGTAGTTGATCGCTTCGCCGAGTTCGCGCAGTTTGTGCTCATCGGACGAGTTCACCGCGCACGCACTGGCGGCCCGATGCGCTGCCCGATGCAGGTTGTCGCCATAGGCCGCGACCACCGCCCATCGCGTGTACCGGCCTTGAAGATGGCGGTCCACGATCAGCGCAGTGCACCTATCCGGTGACGTATCGATATGCGTCGTCAGCAGCGCGTGTGCGGGGATGAGACCGGGGAAATGATGATCGAAATAGTCGATCTTTACACCAAGATCCAGCAACGCGATGAGTGGCTCGCGGTTCGAGTCGAGCGAAATATCCAGCACGGTCACGCTGTCGCCCGGCTGCGCGTTCGCGCGTTGCAGAAGCGTTACCTCGCGCTTGGCTCCCGTGATCAGGATGGTGTCGGCAGGCTCGGCGAGCCGCAACTGATGCAGCGCGCAGATGCCGTCGGCATCGCCATTGAAAATATCGAATCGCTTCATCCGCTGCTCCACCGGCGCGTTGCTGCCACGATCGCACGCGGCTCGACTGCGGTCAATCGGTGACCCACGCTCCATTTCGTATGGAAGCGTACAGGCAGTTGCCGACCGACTGGCGATGCCCGGCTACCGCCTCGTTGATTCAGATCAAGCCGGTTACCATACCCGATGGCTTAAATGAGTAGACGATTCCGGCTCGCGCGCAAGGCGGGCGCCGGCCGTCCCACCACGCGGAGGTCAACCGTGCCGAATGAGACGCTCGTGCTTCACCATGATGCCCGGCAATGGCTGCTCGATGGCATCAATGCGCTCGCCGAGGCAGTCAAGGTCATGCCTGGTTTCGGCGGCCGCAGCGAGATCGTCGAACGCGCGCCCGGCGTGCCGCTCGTCGCGAATTCCGGCCTGGTTGTCGCGGGCTCGGTCGACTTGACCGGTCGCCACGAAGAAGTGGCCGCGCAGTTGCACGCGAGGTGGAGTCCGGCATGAGTTCGCCACGGAGCCGCAAGTTCTCTTCACGACGCGCCAATGCGGGCATGCGCGGCATCCAGCATCTCGCCAACCGGGTCCGCGCCGCGCGCCGCAGCGTGCGCGGACTCGACGCGACGCTGCGCAGGCCGGGCACGTACCGTCATCCGGCGGGCAGGATCGTCCGGGTCGAAACGCACATATCCGTCGTGTATCTCGCCGGGCGCTTCGCGTACAAGATCATCAAACCCGTCGCCCCGGGTTTCGCGGACTTTACCGCCACCGCGACCCGCGAGCGCTGCTGCGAAGCCCAGCTCCGTCTGAACCGGCCACTCGCGCAAGGTATTTACGCCGGCGTGCTGCCGATTGCGCGCCACGCCGGCGTGCTGACACTCGGGGACGGCGGCGTGACAGTCGATCACGCGGTCAAGATGCGCCGCTTCGACGAGGCGATGCTCTTTTCGAGTCTCGCGGCGAAGGGCGCACTGACGCCGCGCGACATCGACGGCGCGGCGAAGCGGCTCGCCGACTATCACCTGAGGGCGCCCCGCAACGCGCCGTCGTCGCGCTACGGGAGCGCCACGCTGGTGCGAACGCAGATCGAAACGATCAACGCGGCGCTGCTGGCCAATTGCAGCCATCCCGCGCTGCCCGGCATTGCCGCGTGGTGCGCGCGACAGCTCGACCAACTCGCGCCGCTGATCGAGCGGCGCCGCGCCGAGGGTTTCGTGCGGGGTTGCCATGGCGATCTGCATCTGGACAACGTGGTTCGCTGGCGCGGCGCAATCGCGATGTTCGACTGTATCGACTTCGACGATGCGCTACGCTGGATCGACGTCGCAGCGGACGTCGCGTTTCTCGTGATGGACCTGTGCGCGCGAGCGGAGCCCCGTCTGGCCAATCGACTGTTGAACCGTTGGCTCGAAACGTCGGGCGATTATGCGGCGCTGTCGCTGATGTCTTTGTACGTCGCCTATCGCGCGCTGGTGCGGGCGTGGGTCGCGTGCCTGAAAGCGGGATACGTAGCGGGCCGCAGCGTCGCCATCCCGGATCCGGCCCTGCGCTACCTCGAGGTGGCACGCGCGCAAACGCAGAAGCCGGGACCCGTTTTGCTGCTGTGTCATGGCTACTCCGGTTCGGGGAAATCGGTCGCGAGCCGGGCCCTTGCGGACCTGTGCGGCGCGGTGCGAGTGTCGAGCGATGCCGAACGCAAGCGTCCGCGGCCGGCGCCCGACGCGCAAACCTCGCTTGGTGCCGAACACTACACGCCAGCTGCACGTCACGCGATCTACGACCACCTTCTTCGACTCGCGCACGGCGTGCTGCAAAGCGGCCACAGCGCGATCGTCGACGCGACCTTTCTCGAGTTCCGTCACCGCGACACGTTTTTCGCGCTTGCCCAACGGCTTGGCGTACCGACTCGCATTCTCGACTTTCGTGCCGAACCAACGGTGCTCGCGCAACGCATCGAAGCGCGCCGGCATGGTCCGCGCGATCTATCCGACGCCGACACCGCGACGCTCGCGCGTCAACTCGCGAGCGCCGACGCACTGACGCCGGCGGAACAGGCGTTGACCTTGTCATTCGACACCGCGGTACCGATGGCGGCGTTCGACTCCCCCGCGTTCTGGCGACCCGTGCTTGCACTGGTGCAGTCAGCGCCGTTTGCGACCCGCTGATCGTGTTCCGACGCGAAGCGGGGTCATTGATCTGCGCGCGTGATCGAGGTCGCGTCCGCGTCGATCACGGCTGGCCGATGCTTCACCAGATCCGTTGATACCGGTGGGCGCTTAGAAGTAGCGCGCGCTCATTGCCGGTGCCTGTTCAACGGGCGGAAACACGGCTGACCCCAGTTGAACGATCGGACGACACGGTCAGCGACACGCAGAGCCAGCACGCGGCGCGCTTCACGACTGCCCCCGTGCCGACGTAGCCGGCGGCACGC
This sequence comes from Paraburkholderia sp. UCT2, assembly GCF_014397665.1. NCBI lineage: Bacteria > Pseudomonadati > Pseudomonadota > Betaproteobacteria > Burkholderiales > Burkholderiaceae > Paraburkholderia > Paraburkholderia sp. UCT2. The sequence goes on along the minus strand of NZ_VZQO01000004.1, from coordinate 91,407 downwards.
AGGCGCCCGTCGCGGCCAGTTCGGCGATTTCGGCGGTGATCTCGTCCTGCCGGACGATCCGATAGTCGCGCGTGAGTTCCTGCAGCCGGTCCTTCACATGACGGCTCGCCGCCAGCATCGCCCCGACGCGCGCCGCGCTTTCCGCCGCGAATGACTGCATCAGGCCTTCGCACAGTTCGAGGTACACGTAGCGCTCGGTGAGGCCCCTCAGCAAGCCGTCGAGCGGCAGGTTCAGAAGCGGCGCCTGCCCGCGCGACGCCACCCGGAAGCGCGTGAGATCGAACGGCACCAGCCGCCGCGTCACGATGCGCTCGTCGAGTCCGGGGCCGGGCGTCGCGTGCACGAGCCATACCTGCGACGACGCCTGATCGCGAAAGCGCGCGAACACCGCGTCTGCGAGCTGACTGGCCACGCGCATCACGTCCTCCGCGAGCGAGGCCATTCCCACGGACCAGCCGCAATGCAATGCGCGTTCCTGGGCGAGCATCACGCCGCGCGTGCCGACGATGAAAATCTCGCCCGGCTCGTCCGCCTTCAATCGTTCGACGCGCGCCAGCAGATGCTCGTTGAAGCCGCCGACGAAACCCTGCTCGGTGCATAGCACGATCAGAATGCGAGCGGTGCCTTCCGGTGGCGCGTATTGCGCCGCATGTGCCGACGATGCGGCAGCCAGCACCATCCCGATCGCCTCGCCGACGGTCGCCGCCGTCGAGCGGATGCCCGCGAGCCGCGCCTGCGCCTCGCGCTCGCGCGCGGCGGCGATGCCGCGCATCGCGCCAATCACCGTTTCGAGTTGCCTCGCCGAAGCGGTGCGGCTTTCGATCTCACTGAGCCTGCTGCTCATCGGGACTCCCTGCTGCTTGCGCCGCGCGCGCACGTTCGTCCATCGCGCACTCGACGAGCGGCTCCGCAACTCCCTCACGATAGCGGCCCGCCCAGCATGCAAGCTGATCCGGATCAAACCTTGCGACGCGTAGCCACGGCCTCCGGAGACATCCGCACGGCAATGCCGATCCACGTTCCATTGACGACGATCAAACCGCGCGCGCGAGCGCTATGACGAAGCGGCACGGCGCTACGACGCGGCGCGTCACCGTTTCCCTTTCGACCTCGCGGATGTCATTCGTCCGGAGCTCGACAAGCCGGCTTTCACGGTACCGGACGCAACGCCGGTGCACCGTCATCCACGCACCGACTTCGGCGCGTTGCGCGGTTCGCTGCGGGTTTAGTTGCATCCTTCCCGACCGCGCGTGCGACCGCCCGCGCTACACCAGCCACTCCGTCTCCCGCCGCGCCGCCATTCTTTGCCTGATCTTCTGCGCGAACGCGTCGCGTTTGTCGGCGTCTCTGCGGCGGTACAGATCGCTGCCGCTGATCACGCAGGCCGCAAGCGGCGTCTTGCCCGCCGCCTCCGACATCTGCTTCAGCGCCGATCCGCTGCCGCGCGCGCCCTCGCAGCAGAACAGCGCCAGGTGACGGATCTGTCCTCCGTTCGATTCCAGCCACGCCCGAACCGGCGCGCACGCGCCGCCTGCCCAGACGGGCGCGCCGACGATGACCAGGTCGTACGCGGCGACGTCTAGCAGCGCCGGCATCACGGCGGCGCGCCGATGGCACAGCGCATCGATCACCGATCTGACGTAGCCGCGTGCGCCATCACGCGATCGTGGCCCGGCGCGTTCGCGGATCGGTTCGATGTCGGCGTCGAGTTCGGACGCGAGCAGTTCGGCAACACGTCGCGTGGTGCCAGTTCGCGAGTAGTAAACGATCAGAATCCCGCAATGCTCGGTCATGTTCCTTCTCCAGCAGCAGACACTGGGCGCTCCGTCCGCCAATTGGGCGTCACTCGTTGCGTGCGCGAAGCGCACACGCCGAGCCGGGGTGTGGACGCAGCCCGGATTAACCGGAACATTCCCTGGCCGTGATCGTTGCCCTCCACAGACGGCACGCAACTGCAGGCACCGCTACGGCGCGACGTCCGCTGCTATCACTGTATTTGCGCGCAGCCGGCAGCGCTTGACCTACATCAACTGGCGTGCGGCATCGGCGCGCTTGATCTGCGTCAATAGTCGCGCCGGGCCGGCCCATAGACTCCATTTGACAACGGGCTTACGCCGGTGTCCCCACGTTCTGTCACGGCGCTTTGGCGATGAGCTACAAGCCACGCACGGTGGAAGCCTCGACACCTGGCGAAGACGTCGCGAAGCGCATCGTCGCGGCGGCGCTCGAATCGCACGCCGACTCGATCGTGATGGGCACGCACGGCCGCCGTGGTGTTCAACGACTGATGCTCGGCAGCGTCGCCGAGCGCGTGCTGCGCAGTGCCCGCTGCCCGGTTCTGATGATCCCGGCCCATGCCGGCGTCGAACCAGCCGACCGTTCCGTCCCGGCCTCAGCCGAAAAGGAACTGACATGAGCTATAAGACCCTGCTCGTTCAGATCGACGACAGCCGCCGCTGCGACACTCGCGTCGCGCTCGCGCTCGATCTTGCGCAGCGTTGGGATGCACACCTGATCGGTCTGTATGTCGTGTGCGAGGGCCTCGCGAAACCGCTGTTCGGCACTGACGACGGTTTCGTTGCCCAACGCGCCGCACTGGCGACCGATCGCCGCGAGACGGCGCGGCATGCATTTCTCGCCGCGGCCGAGCGCGCCGGCCGCGCAGCGCAATGGCGCGCGCCGGAGGGCTCCCCCGTCGCCGTGACGACGCTTCACGCGCGGCACGCCGACCTGCTGGTGCTCGGCCAGCCCGACCCGCGAGATCCCGCCAGCTACGTCGACCGGCATTTCGTCGGCGAGGTCGTGCTCGGCGCGGGGCGTCCCGCGCTCGTGATCCCGCGCGCGGGCGCCGTGCCGACGCTCGGCGAGAACGTGCTGATCGCGTGGGACGGCAGCCGCGAAGCCTCGCGAGCGATCGCCGACGCGATGCCGCTGCTCGAACGGGCGCGCTTCGTTGGCGTCGCCGTCGTCGAGCCCACGCACGACCATGAAGCGGGACCCAGCGCGATCGACGTCGCGGCATGGCTCGAAGCGCACGGCGTGCGCGCGTCGTTCTCGACGACGCCGCGCCTCGGCATCGCCGGCACGGGCGCGACGCTGCTGAACCGGGTGTCGGATCTGCACGCCGATCTGCTCGTGATGGGCGCGTATGGCCATTCGCGTGCGCGTGAGCGCGTGTGGGGCGGCGTTACGCGGACGATGCTCGAATCGATGACGGTGCCCGTGCTAATGGCGCATTGAAAGGACGCCGTGCCGAACGAACGCTGCTGCGCGGCGTGGGACGGTACACGCCGCGTGCCTGCGCGCCGCGCATCAACTCCCGCGCCGCCTCGGTCCGCTCAATGCGAACCATTCACGGCGAAACGCGACACCGTCATGAGGGTTGGCCGGGATTCGCAAGAAATCCGCCACATCTCTACCTAAGCCACTGATTTGAATGTGAAATCGATGGCCACTATGCAGGTCCGGCCCGCGTAGTGCACGTGCGCTAAGTCTGTCCGGACTGGCTCCTCCAGTAACATCCTGATTCTATTAATTGTGCGCTGTGACTATCGTGCTTTATATTCTGAATTCTGAAGCTATCCCAGATAGACATAGTGCGTGAGGATAGCCAGCAGACCTAGTCCTATTCCTACGCTGACGAGCGCGTTACGCCAACGGATGTAGCTCAATGCCACCGCGACTAGCGCGACGACCTGGTCAACGATTGGCGCGGCAGAACTACCCGCGACGACGGAATGCGTGACAAGAATAACCATCACGCACATGGGAAGTTCAAGATTAAGCGTCGTCATCCATGGACTGCGAAGGACGGAGCGATGCATCAACAGGGGAAGCGCTCGCAGCAAGATTGTCAGCGCACTCATCACCCCTACGGCTAGCCAGTTGTCAATTGTTCCCATCACTCCCTCGCGCAACTGTTCCATCAAATGCCGACGGAAGTGCCACCGATCGCGTTAGCAGGATGGCTAAAGCAATCCCCAATGAGACGATCAAGGCGTAGTTCGGCAGCATTACCTTGGCGACGAAGTAAGCGCCGATGCCGACGACAGCCGGCACCCAGCGACGCCGGGCCATATACTGCTCCACCGCCAGAATCGTAAACAGTGCCGGTAACGCAAAATCCAAGTTGGGTATCCAGTGCGATACATGCGTGCCAAGCAACACGCCTAACACTGTGCCACCGACCCAATAGCTGTGGTTAACCAAGCTTACCGCGCTCGAGAGATCACGGCGTGCCTCTTCCGGAATGGTCGTCAGGACAGAATAATTCTCATCAGTAAGCACGGCTACAACGTAGGCACGGCAAACGCGCGCCTTGGGAAAGTAGTCAAGCAGTGGAACCGCATAGAGGATGTGTCTTAGGTTGATCAGCAGTGTGCTCAATGCGACCGTGCCCAGGTCGCTCGCCGAGGTGAGCAACGGAACAGCGGCAAATTGCAGCGCGCCGGCAAAGATGAATATGCTCATGGCTATCACGAGCATCGGTGAAAGCCCCGCCTGACAGGCAAGCACACCAAATGCAAAACCGGTGGGAATGTAGCCCATCCCTACCGGCGTCGTTAGCCCAAGGATCACTTTTCGCCTGCTGGTCATGATGTCTCATGCCCGTTATATGAAAGTGCATCCGACGTCTTGTAAAGCGAAAATGACTTGATCGCCGGCCGAATCGCATCTTCTTGACCAAACAGGCCGACACACACAATGCGGTCCTCACCCGGCGAAGCAGAGAACGTCGCCGTCTGCTGATCGGCTGCACTTGCGCCAAGCATCGAGTCGATAAAGACGTTATGCACGATTCTCGCTTCTGCAAGTTGCTGCACGAGCTTTTCCAGCTGGCTTGAGCGTTTCGAACGGAGCACGATCACGGGGTATTCGCTGATGTTGCTGGTTACACCAAACCCTGGACTTCGGTAACGCAAAGGGTTCCATGTCGAAGAAGCATTGGTGGTAACCATGCCTAGCACTGTGTGCGCAACCGCGTTGAGAATGGTTGTCACTGAGAACTCGGCGTTGACGACAAGCACCGTCTTGCTGGAATTATTGAGGTACTTTATTTTTACTCTCCTGAACTAAGGACCGATTCCTCTGTGTGTGCGCACTCATTCGCATTCGCGACAGAGTAAGTACATCTAATGCTTTGCAGCCACAAAAACTGATGTTCAATCATACTGTACATGCCCCAAAGTTCCCGTTGTGCGAAGCCTGGCTTGTCCCCATCGCTTATCGCCAACTGTCGCAGATACAGACTACGCGTCCAGTCACGTGAATTCTGTCCCGCCATGTGAGCCAGATGATGCCAGTCGTGTGCGGGAAGATCTGCCACCATGCAAGCCGCGCGAACCGGGAGATGTAGGACAAACATTTTTGTTGCCCATAGACACACGCGAAAGACACGAGTAAAGACGCTGTCGGAACCGCTTTTTGCTTGACGGGAAGGGAATGGCTCGCCACAAAAGCGCCCCCAGCACCGGCTTTTGTACTCGTTCCAGTTGTCCACCGCTCCCCCGGCGACATTCCACGCGTGTTCAGTGAGAAACTGCAACAGGGCACTGATGTGGTAGAGAACGAACATTGGAAAAAAAACAGCGATGACGTAGACCTTCCAGCCTGCAATCACGATAAATGCAATATGGCCGATCGCTACACCCAACGCGAGAAGCGTTTCACCGGGCTTGTTGCGCAAAAACACCGACTCCAGGCGTGCACGCGCAAACACAATGTGGAACACCGGACTCGCGACCGTCATCCAAAGGTTCATCCATAGTTCACCTCTTTCGCGACCGGGGATGAACCCGAGTTTCGCCAGAAAGGCGGCATCGGAATCACGCTCTGTCGTAAAAATGTCAGCGTTGTGATGTTCGAGATGTTCCTTGCGGTACTCGAAACCATTTTGCACGAATATTAATGATGGTAAAACGCACGCATATAGCTTGTTAAGGCGCGGGCTTGCAAAGAGTCGATTGTGGATCGCGTGATGCAGATGGGTGACCTGCATTTTTCTAAGAAGCCCAACTAAAACAAGCCATGACACGAGAATAAGCGGCAGTGCGACGATGGTCTCTTTTCCTGCAAGCCAGACAAGGGAACTGACAATAGCAACCGTAGAAGCAAAGGTTATAAGAACATCCAGAGCGTTCGGAAGAATAAGACGCGCCTCGTTAACCTCGAGCGGCTTACCCGTTATCCACGTCAGGACAGGTTGTAGGATGCGCGGAAGCACACGCATTGACTCTCTGGCGCCACTTTCAAACATGCTATCCACCCCAGATCGGATATAGGAGGTTATCAGGCTTCAGCCCCATCGCATGCGAAGAGGCTGAATTGGCTCAAGGTTTCTCTGCCCGAAAACGCAGACGCGTGTAATCGATTGTCCAGCGCCCATCTTTGCCGAGCAGACGCGCTGCCAACTGTCGAGTCACCTCAGCGAGTAGCGGTTCGCACTCGTTTTCGTCTAATACAGTGAGGTATGGACTCCCGAATGTTCTAATCCAGTCACTGACCGGATAGTCAATCACTACTGGCCGATCGAATAGCTCAATGTGCGAGACAATGAGTCCCTCGCCTTCCAGCACCTCTTGATACTCGCCTGCCTCCGGTAGATACCATGGGTCGATTTCTTTGGCGTCGAAGCCGCGACGCGTCAGTGCCTCATGAACGGCCTGCCTGATGTAATACGCGTTTCTCGCGCCGGCGAATTCACCAACAAATCGCCCGCCCGGCTTCAGAGCCCTTGCTACCCCTCGCACTACAGCATCGGCGCGGCGCATCCAATGCATCGCTGCATTGCTGAAGGCGCCATCGAATTCTTGAAAATAATCGAGTTCTTCCGCATTACCAACGCGAACATCGAGACCACGCGCCTGCGCCGCTGCTACCAGTTCGGGGCTGTAGTCAACACCGCTCATCATAGCGCCCGCCGCGGCAATCTTTTCAGTCAGGTAACCATCGCCACAGCCTATGTCGAGGATACGCTCACCTGGTCTAGGGTCCAGTAATTCAACTGCCCGCGCGGCAAGATCACCAACAAATCGGGCGTTGCTCTCATAGAGCGTGGTACTCCACTTTTGGCGTTGCGATGTACCGCGTTCAAAGACTTTCGTGCTCATTACCGCGCCTCGATACGGGTATGAATGTCGGCCATCGCTTTTGCTGTCTTACCATCGACGAATGTCCGGTTGAGCATTGTATGGTCAGTGTGCGTCGGACCCGAGTCTGAATCTGGGTGGTATATGACAATACGCATGTTTTCTTCTCCACTTTGGAAGCTATGCGCAACGCCAGGCGGAATCACGAAAGCCGTGCCAGCGCGAAACGCCAGCAGTCCCTGATGTGTGTCGCAATGACCGTCACCGGAAAGAATCAGCCCGACCCGTATGGTCGGATGAGTGTGCAACGTTTGCGAAGTCTGAAGTGGCAAATGCAGAAAATTCAGGCAAGGTTCGCCGCGAGTAGGTGGTGAAATTAGTAAGCTACTCGTACAGCCATCGATATAGCGCAGTCGACCAACGTCCTCGATCGGTCCGCCCATCAGAGTTACGCCCTTGTAACCGAGGCTCGTGGTAACTAAGGCTTTGGCGTTGCCTCTCAACGACAATGCGCCAGGAAAGCAACCAAATTGCCCGCTCCGTAACCGATAGACGCTTCCGTCGTGTGAGACATCCACTTCACCGGATTGCACAACGATGAAATGTGTGGAATCTGCATCGAGTCCCTGCGTATCTCCCGGCGAAATAAGAACTTTGGTTGGGCAATCCGTCTGGCGGTAGTCGAGCGCGACAGCCTCATTCATCGAAAACACCGACATCTTTTCGTTACACGGCGTATGCATATCAACAGCCATCATGGTTTCCCCACTCTCCGATTCATCAGTTTTAAAGGTCCGTTACTTCACCTTAATTTATTTTCGAGATACACCTATCAATCAGATAGGTTGTAAAGAGATACCCGTGTGGTAAACATGCACGGATTTCTTACGGTTCTACGTTGAATCTGCCCCGGGCATTGAGGCGACATTTGACAATGTTTGCAGAAGATTTGTTTTAAGTCAGATCGCCGGCTGGTGCCGATCTTGCCGCCGACATGGTTTTCAGCTGCCCGGTCCAAATAAAGAGATGACAAAAGTCCCTCTGGCCTCGTTATCATTCGCCCTCCGCATTTCGTCTGACAAACAATTTGATGTGGGTGTTGCTGGGAGACGACCGACGACAGAGTCTGTGGCCGTCTCATCGGCTATGGCTCCCAATTTCAAAATGATTTCACCCTAACATTAGTGGGTTGCCGGTGAACTTGAAACAGCTTGTTGAACAAAGAGCCGTCGAAGCCTCTGGCGAAATTGGATACCGGTTTTTGCCCAATGACCGAGACGAACTCTGCCTGACTTATGGACAGCTGTTTCGCCGCGTGCAGCAATTGGCGTCAGATATAAAATGCCACATTCCGGCTGGTCAGCGCGTATTGCTAATCTACCCTGCGGGCCTCGAGTTCATTTGCGCCTTCTACGCCTGCGTCTTGGCGGATGTGGTTGCCGTGCCGCTGCCGCTGCCGAAGGCGGACGACAAAATGCAACGGCTCGCGCATGTCATCCGCGACTGCGCGCCAGCGGCCATATTGTCGCAAACGGCGACTCTTGATCAAGTTCGCGCGTTACTTTCTGATCCGATGCAGGCAACCGTTGTCGCCACGGATATCGCATTTGAATGCGAGCAGACAATTGTCTCGCCGTGTAAAGCAGATCTTGAGGTCGCATTTCTGCAATACACATCAGGCAGCACCGGAAATCCGAAAGGCGTTATTGTCAGTCATGACAACCTGCTCGCCAATCTGAAGCAGATTGAACGCGCGTTCGGTCATACGCGCGATAGCTCGGGCGTTATCTGGTTGCCGCACTATCACGACATGGGATTGATCGGCGGCATACTGCAGCCGCTTTTCGTCGGTTTCCCCGTCACGCTGTTCAGCCCCATTTCATTCGTCCAGCGTCCTTTGCGATGGCTTCAGGCCATTCACAAATACCGTTCAACGACGAGTGGGGGGCCGAATTTTGCCTATGACCTCTGTCTCGCTAAGGCGGACAGCGCGAAGAGCTTGGGACTGGATTTGAGTAGTTGGGCTGTCGCCTTCATCGGGGCCGAACCGGTCAAGGCCGACACTCTGGATACATTCGCAGCTGCCTTTTCCGATGCTGGCTTCAGGCGATCCGCCTTCGTGCCCTGCTATGGACTAGCAGAAGCGACGTTATTGGTCGCCTCGGCGAATCGAGAGCGGCCCGCAGAGATCATCGAACCCACCGACGCCCGTATTTCCCGCACGCAGAGGTTCGCGCTTACCGCGAAAGACCGTCTTGTTTCGTCCGGCGTTGCGGCGGAGGGCACCGATGTGCGTATTGCACGTATCGACTCGGACGATCTGAGCGAGAACGGAGAGGTCGGTGAAATCGTGGTCCGGAGCCCCAGTGTTTCAAGTGGTTACTGGAACCGGCGTACCGATGCGCCGCACGGGGGTCATCCACTCTCTATCCGCACCGGCGATTTGGGATTCCTGCTGGACTCCCAGCTTTTTGTCACGGGCCGATTGGTCGATCTGATCGTCATCAGAGGCAGAAACATTTTCCCGGAAGATATTGAGGCGACCGCCGAACAGGCCGAGCAGAGGCTCGCTCACGAATGCGCAGTGGCCTTTTGCGTCGAAGGCGATTCGGGCGAGGAAGTGGTGTTGGTGCAGGAAATCAGCGCCCGGACCTTGCGTTCCGTGGACTTGCGCGAGACACGAGAGCTCGTTTCGCACTTGGTTCTACAACACCACGGCGTCTGCCTGTCGGATTTTGTCCCTGTGAAGACTGGAAGCCTTGCGCGCACAAGCAGCGGAAAGATCAGCCGCTCCGCAACTCGGCAGTTGTACATGGCCAGAAAGCTTCAACCATTGACAACGTCAAAACTCGACTGAGGGAAATCAAAGATCATGGCGAAGATACTCATCGACAACCCCGTTCTGGCGCGCTCACAGCAACGTGTCGCGTTGATGACGGTCACCGTGCCGATGCTTGGCGCGGCTGCGGCTCTCTACTGGGCTTTAACGCGCGGAATCAGCGTTACTACCGTCGCTGTCTGCGTTCCACTCTATCTACTGACTACAGCCGGATTGACGGTCGGATTCCACCGTCTGTTCACTCACAAGTCGTTCAAGCCGAACGTGCCGGTCAAAGCCGTACTGGCAATACTGGGCATGATGGCTGCGCAAGGTCCGTTGCTATTCTGGGTCGCGAGTCACCGCCGCCATCACGCGTTCAGCGATACCAGGGACGATTGCCACTCCCCCTGTACACACGGCGCCGGGCTCTCGGGAACGATCAGGGGACTGTGGCATGCGCACTTCGGATGGATGCTTAAGACGGAGGTGACCAATGTCCCGATGTTTGCAAGGGACATATTGCAGGACGACCTGGTCATGTTGCTGAACCGCTACTACCTTCTGTGGGTCTTGCTTGGCTTGGCGATACCGGCTGGCGTGGGAGCGATCAGCCCCGGCGGTTGGGAAGGCGCCATGGAGGGCATTCTCTGGGGTGGGCTGTTCAGGATTTGCTTCGTTCATCAGATCACTTGGGGCTTGAACTCCCTCAATCACGTGTTCGGGCGCCGCAGGTACAAGAGCGAAGACAACAGCCGCAACATCGGCTGGCTCGCGCTGATCACGATGGGCGAAGGCTGGCATAACAATCATCATGCGTACCCTAGTTCGGCACGGTTTGGACACGCATGGTGGGAGCTGGATATCGGCTACGGCTTGATTCGCTTGCTCCAGCTCTGCGGCCTGTGTACCGACGTCTGTCTGCCCGATCGCAATGCACTAGCAAAAAAACAAGCCGCCTCCTTTTCCAACGCCAACTAAGATTTGCTATGCACGATACCAACGCATCCATCGGACCAGCTATTCCGAACGAGAGCACCACGCAAGCCCAGCTGGAAGAATGGTTTGTGTCATACATCGCCGACCTGCGCGGCATGAAACGGGAGAAGATTTCCCGCACAGTTGTCCTGAGCAAGTACGGCCTCGATTCGGCCTCGGCGGTCGCGTTGAGCGGAGACTTGATGGATTGGCTGAAGTGCGACGTTGATCCCACGCTGCTTTACGAGTATCCGACGATCGAAAAAGCGGCCGCTTACCTAATGGAACGACATTCGGAGGCTCGCCGTGGCTGACAACCTGTGCTCCATTGTCCCGTCTTCTGCGGGCGCCTCCGAGCAAGCCATCCAAGCCCACTATGACGTCAGCAACGATTTCTATGCGCTGTGGCTTGATTCATCGATGGCGTATTCCTGCGCGCTGTGGGACGACGAAGACGCCGGCGACACGCTGCATCTCGCCCAATTGCGCAAGTTCGACTATCACCTTAGTGAAGCGCAAGCCCACGGCAAGGCGCGTTTACTGGACGTCGGATCGGGCTGGGGGGCACTGCTCGAACGCGCCGTCACGCATTACGGCGTTGGACACGCGGTCGGCCTGACACTGAGCCGTGCGCAGGCGGATTGGGTTGCTCAGTCGGCGTCCGAGCGTGTGTCGGTGCTGCTGGAGAGTTGGGCCGATCATGCGCCCGAGGCATCCTACGACGCAATCGTCTCGATCGGCGCCTTCGAGCACTTCGCCAAAATCGGGCTACCCAAGGCCCAAAAAATCGAAGCGTACCGACGCTTCTTCAAGTGGTGCCACGAACACGCGAGCGACAACTGCACGCTGTCCCTGCAGTCCATCGTTTACGAAAACTACGACGAGCAAAATCCGAATCCGTTTGTCGAAGAGATATTTCCGGAATCTGAGCTTCCGCGCCTGTCGGAAATCCTGGCTGCGTGCGAGGGCCTGTTTGAAGTCACCCGGATGCGCAATGATCGGCACCACTACGCAAGAACGCTGCAGGTGTGGTACGCGAACCTGCGCAAGCACCGCGACGAGGCGATTGCGCAGGTCGGCGAAGCGGTCTACAAGAAGTACGAAAAGTATCTGGGCATATTTGTCGTGGGATTTCACACGGGAACAGTCAATCTCGCTCGCCTGACCGCGCGCAAGATCGCGTCCCCGAGCGTGGCACGATAGCTGCGATGAATTGCCGTTCATCACTCGGTCCTATGCGGCCCGGGCACGTCCATGTCTGGGTCGTCCCGCTGCGCGGCCGCATTCTTCCGGGAATGTTCAGGGATGGCCTGACGCATGGCGAGCGACGGACAGCGCGCAGCTACGTGGATACCGCCGCCCGGACCGGATATCTTGCGTCCCGCTTCGCCGGTCGAAAGCTGGCATCGCACTATACCGGCGAGCGGGGGCGCGATATCGAACTGCGCAAGAACGCAACGGGCCAGCCACGGCTGGTACGACCGCGCGGAAAACGCCGTTACCCCGTTCATGTCAGCGTTTCACATTGCGTGCACAGCGTGGCGCTGGCGTTTTCTCGCACCGCGCGCATTGGCGTCGATATCGATTCGATCAGAGATTCACCTGCCCTCTCGTTGGCGTTGACTCGTCATTTCCAGGCGTCAGAACGTGCGCTGACTTCGCCGCTTCAAGTCTGGAAGTGCTGGACGCGCAAAGAGGCGCTCCTGAAAGCGCTCGGAACCGGGCTCCAAGGGCTGGCGACGCTACCGCCCCTTCCTTCCGACGAGAACATTGTGCATGTGGAACATGCTCGTTGGCTCGTGGTTTCGCTGCCTCCCCCGACCAACTGCGCGCTGGCCTGCGCTGCGGAAGGCGGCCCTTGGAACGTGACGCTGTTCACGCTGGACTCATTCACCAGGTTTCTTCGGAGACGCTAATGCAACTCAAATTCTTCCGATTGCTTTTCGCTCTTCTCGACGCGCTTTCTCCGCGCCTAGCCGCGCGCTTGGCTGTTTCCGTCTTCTACACGCCGCGACGTTATCAAGCAGCGAAGTGGGAGAGTACGGCGACCGCATCTGGCAAGCCGGATAGTCTCCGGTTCGACGGCGAACATCTGGACGCCACGATCTGGGAAGGCAAAGGTCCCACAGTGCTACTGGTTCACGGCTGGCAAGGACGGCGCGGCCAGCTCGGAAAAATCGCACTCGAACTGCTAGATAGGGGCTACCGGGTCGTGACTTTCGACGGGCCGGCGCATGGCTCGTCAGCCAAGAAGCGGACGACCCTAGTCGAATTTTCCGAGGCCGTCGAGCACGCAGCCCGCCAATACGGTCCGCTTCATGGCATCGTCGGACATTCGTTCGGCGCGGCAGCCGTTGCGATCGCCCTGCGAAAAGGCGTTCAGGCGCAGCGGGCCGTGCTGATCTCGTGCCCGTTTTCGCTGCGGCACGTGGTTGGCGGCTTTGCCCGATTCGTCCGCTTGCCGGGCCGCTCGCACGAGAAGATGTACCCGATTATGCAAGGCCTCCATCACTGCGCGGATACCGAACTGTCCTTCGATACTATTGGCCCCGACTTGCGGACGCCCTGCCTGCTGATCCACGATGAATCCGACAAGTACATCCCCATCACCGATGGCGAGAAAGTCACACGCAGCATCGACGGTGCCGAGTTGGTCCGCACCCGAACCTTGGGACATATGCGCATTTTGCAGGACGAGCGTGTCGTGCAACGGGTCGCAGATTTTGTCGCCCAGCCGGTCTGCCAAACTTCGTGACAGTCTAGGCAACTCGATGACAATAACTCAATCGGAACAGATCTACCTGAGCTCGGGTCTGGTGCTTTTTTGCGCAGGCACGCTGCTGGGCATTCCCCACGGGCGCTCGAAACGCCGGGGTGACGCAAAGAACACCGAGCTTTGGCGAATCGCGCATCTGTCCACCTGTGTCGGTGGCGTTTCCGTGCTTGCGTTGGCGATGGCGCTACCACGGCTTTTCGGCGGCAACGCCGGCTACATCTTGGCGCCGTTCGCCCTGTCGGCGTACTGCTTTTTCATCGCGTGCACGCTAAGCGGGTGGCTCAACAAATCCTGGGATGACGACCGCAGTGAACCTGGCACCGCGCCAGTCTATTGGCTACAGATCGCTGCTTCGATCTTGTCCGTCATTGCCGTGTCCGTCACCTTACCCATGTTGATCTGGAGCGTGCTGTGACAAATGACACAACCTTCGATCATGGCGAAGTCATTGTCCTGCGTGGACGCGCTTATCTGGGACGTCTCGCCTACTTTGGGCTGACTATTGCACTCGTCCTGGCCGGCACCGGCGTTGCCATTCAACGCTTCGCCCTGTCGCCATGGGACGCGCTATACGTGTTACCGGTTGCGTTTATCGCCACCGCGCTCGGTGCGAACACGGGCTATCACATGTACTTCGTGCATCGGTCGTTCACGACAACGCCGTTCGTTCGCGGTTTTCTGGCCATGGTCGGCACGCTCCTTTGCCAAGACTCGATCGTGCAATGGGTAGCCAATCACAAGCGGCACCATCGTCATGTCGATATTCCTAGCAAAGATCCCCATACGCCTAGACGATTTGGCTGCGGGCGTGTGACGGTGCTAACCATCGGATTATGGTGGGCGTCGATGGGATGGAAGTTCGACCGAGTGCTGACGGCAAAACGGTTCTATGCGAGCGACTTGCTGGACGACCCGCTCGTGCGCTGGTACGACAAGCACTTCGTTGCCCTGTCATATGGCGGCTTCGTTTTGCCGTTCCTACTCGGATGCATTTTTGGCGGGGTCGACCTCGGGGTGAAATGGTTTGCCTACTTCGGGGCACTACGCGTTTTCATCGGGTACTTCTTCACGGAATTTGTGGTCAATGGTCTGTGTCACGCAGTCGGATCCGCCAAATTCCGGACCAGGGGGGCGTCGACCAATTTGCCGTTCCTGTCTCCGCTGACCCTTGGCGCCACGCTGCATCACAATCATCATGCTTTTCCGCGTGTACTGTCGCCGGCGATCGACCGCGAAATCGATCCGATGAAGCGATTCTACTGGCTGCTTCAGAGGCTGGGGATCATCGTCATCGCTCCCGGCCCGACGTCAGATCAAATTCAGGAAAAGCGCATTTCAATTGACAGGTGCATCAAGAAACTCTGATGGCTTTGTTGCGGTAAGACTCAACGAGCGAGCGGAATAGATATGCGACGTACTTATATTGCGAGATCGTAGAATTTTTCAGCGGCGGACGAATGGGTCCGCGAGCACATTGCATCTGTCCTTATATCGAACGCCTTGACGAACTTCGCCGGCATCAACTTTACCTGCTTGCCCATCGCAAAGCGGTCCGGTCTTCGGTCTGTCGTACGCGGTGGGTATCAACCTGATGCCGCGCATGCGCAACATCAAGGATCTCGTGCTGTACAAGGCTGACCGGCGGCGCAAATACAAGCACATCGACAGCTTGTGCCGTCAGGCGATTGACTGGGCACTGATCGAACGTCACTGTACCGACATGATGCGCGTTGCAGTGTCGATCCAGGCAGGCAAGATGACGCCGTCGACGATCCTGCGCCGCCTAGGATCGGAGAGAACGAAAACAAGCTCTACTTCGCATTCCGGGAGCTGGGGCGCGTGATCCGGACGCTGTTCCTGCTGAAATATCTCAATGAACCGGACCTGCGGCGCACGATTCACGCGGCGACCAACAAGAGCGAGCAGTTCAATGACTTCGCTCAATGGCTGATGTTCGGTGGCGATGGCGTGATCGCCGAAAACGTCCGACACGAGCAGCGCAAGGTGATCAAGTACAACTACCTCGTCGCGAACATGGTGATCCTGTACAACGTGCAGTGGATGTCGCGCAAGTTGAAGGAACTGCAGGAGAAGGGGCATCCGGTCGATGCCGAGGTCCTCAAGGTGCTGTCGCCTTACCGGCGCGAGCACATCAACCGGTTCGGCGACTATCTGCTGGATCTCTTGCGCTCCGTCCCACCGCTCGATCCATCGATTGATTTTGCATTCAAATCAGCAGCTTAGATTGAGATGTGGCGGATTTTTAATGAATCCCGGCCAAGCCGCGTCCTTCCGCCTCGTTCAGGAAACGCTGAATAAGGTCGCCGCCATGCGAAGGCGAAACACGGCCGAAGTGACATCTCACACAAACGGCCCGACTGCCCGCCACGGATAGCGGATAATGGATCGTGAACGAGACGCCGATCGCGAGACGGTTGAAGCCAGCGGTCACGAAATGCCGTTCGGATTGATCGGCGTGCGCGAACACGCGCCGATGCTCGGCGACTCCATGCGGATCGATACAGCGCAAAGCGCCGACTTCGCGATTGCGGTCAGGTTTCCCTGGCAATGGATGCAACCGGGAGAGATCACCCCATGATCAAGGTGTTGCTGGCCGACGACCACACGCTCGTGCGCGACGGACTGCGCCATATCCTGCAGCAGGCGAGCGGCTTCGAAGTGGCCGGCGAAGCTTGCGACAGCGCGACGACGATCGCGCTGATTCGCGCGACGCAGGCCCACGTGCTCGTGCTCGACCTGTCGATGCCGGGGCGCAATGGCATTGAACTGATCAAGCAGATCAAGGAGGAAAAACCCGGCCTGCGGATTCTGGTGCTAACGATGCACGCCGAGCAGCAATACGCGGTGCGCGCGTTCAAGGCGGGCGCGTCCGGCTATCTGACCAAGGAAAGCGCGAGCGCGGAACTGGTCGGCGCGGTGACGAAAGTCGCGTCAGGGGGCGTTTATGTAAGTCTCGCGATGGCCGAACGCTTTGCCCAGAACCTGAACGAGCCTGCCGACGCGCTGCCGCACCAGCGGTTGTCCGATCGCGAATTCGACGTGTTCCGGCGCCTGGTCGAAGGCGAGAGCATCACCGAGATCGCCAACGAACTATGCGTCAGCGTGAAGACGATCAGCACGCACAAGACGCGCATCCTCGAAAAAATGCAGATGCCGAACGAGAACGGCCTGGTTCGCTATGCGATCCGCCATAAGCTGTTCGACGACGAAACCGACCTGTAGCGCTTCTGCGCTGCGAGACCCGCGCAAAGCGTACGCGAGACATCTGAAACGTCGACCTGCCACAAACCTGCCACGGTACCCGGCGACACGATGACGACACGAACCGCGTGCTCGCGGGAACGATCCGAAAGGAGACTTCGAGATGAACGATGCCGCCCAACATGACGCGTGGGAAATCGGCGAACCGCACTTCCACGCCTCCACGCCACTGGAACAGCAGCTGCGCTTTGCGCTGCATTATGCGGTGCTCGCGCCGTCGAATCACAACACGCAACCGTGGCGGTTCATCGTCGACGGCGAGACCGTACAGATCTGCGCCGACCGCATGCGCGCGCTTCCCGTGGTCGATCCTTTCGATCGCGAACTTCTGATGAGCTGCGGCGCGGCGTTGCTCAATCTTCGCGTGGCGCTGTGCCGTCTCGGTCTCGCTTATGCGATCACGCTGTTTCCATCGGAAGCCGACCCCGACATCGTGGCGCTCGTGCGCGTGTCGCGCGACGGGCCTCGCGATCCCCACCTGGACGAACTCTTCGACGCGCTGACGGCGCGCGTGACGACGCGTGCGCCGTTCGTCGACGAAGCCGTTCCGGCGGCACTGCAACGCAAGCTCAGCGACGCCTGCGACGACGAGGGCGCGATTGCCTGTTGCGTGGAGCAAACGACCGCGCGCGAGGCGCTTGCGCAACTGATCGCCGACGCCGATCACGCGCAGTTCGCGGACCCACGCTTCCGGCGCGAGCTCGCCAGCTGGATCCACCCGCGCCGGCGCGACGATGGCATGCCGGCTTACGGTACCGCCGTCGGAGCATTGCTCGACTTCGCGGCGCCGCTCGTCGGCCTGGCCGTCCGCGTATTCGATGTGGGCGCGGGACAGCCCGCTACGCTTCAGCACCTCGTGCAAGGCTCGCCGCTGATGGTCGGCATCGCCACGATGCGCGACGACCGCGAGGCATGGCTCGCGGCGGGACAGGCGCTCGAGCGCATGCTGCTGGTCGCGGCATCCGCGGGACTGACCGCTTCCCACCTGAACCAGCCGATCGAAGTGGACCCGCTGCGCGAGCGGCTCCGGACGCTGCTGGGAACGGAGGCGATTCCACAGCTTCTGCTGCGCGTCGGCCGCGGCCCGCGCGTCAGTCATGCGCCGAGGCGGCCGCTGGCCGATGTGGTGTCCTGACACGCGTGAGTCCGGGCACGCGTGGAAACGGTACCGATGGGCCCGTGATGAAGGTCGCGCGACAGCCAGACCAACGCCGGCATGGGCGATCCGACCGAAGAATCGCCATGTCATGCGCTACCCCAATGCCGCCACATGCTGCATGAACTGGACCTCAGCACTTCGCGATGGCCGCGCTTGAGCGAACGCGGCCAGCAACAATATCAAGCGGAAGAGCAGCGCGTTGCCTCGCCTCAATGTCGGTTCGCGGGCTACACCGTTACCACGATCTTTCCGAACTGCCCGTTGGTTTCGAGGTAGCGGTGCGCGTCGACGATCTCGTCGAACCCAAAGGTGCGATCGATGACCGGCTTCAGCGAACCGCTTTCGAGCCCCTTGAGCACGAACTCCACCGCAGCCTTTCGGCGCGTCGGGTCGCCACTCGTCAGCCAGATGTTGTGCGCCTTCACGGAAATCATTTTGGCGATCATCGGCAGCACGGGCAGCGTCGTGGCACGTTCGTCTAGCGCGCCGTACAGATACGCGATCCCCTGGAAGGACAGCGCCGAGACCAGTCTCGCGAAGTTCGGGCCGCCGACCGGATCGAAAGCGACGCGAGCCCCCTTTCCATCCGTGATCCGCATGATCGCTTCGACAAGGTCCGACTCGTCCGTCACGACCACGTGTGCGGCACCCGCGTCGAGCAACTGCTGTCGCTTGCCAGCATGGCGCGTGACCGCGATCGACGTCGCCCCCGCGTAATTCGCTAGCTGGATCGCTGCCAGTCCAACGCTGCTCGAAGCGGCCGGTATGACGACATAGTCGCCGGCGCCCACCTTCGCGTCTTCGATCAGCGCGCCATATGCGGTGACGAACATCATCCACACCGACGCGGCCTCGGCGAAGGAAAGAGATTTCGGGTGCCTGACGACTGCATGGTCCGGCACGATGATGACTTCGCCGTAGGTGAAGTACTGATTCATCGAGAACGACGGGATCACATTGACCTCGTCTCCGGGCGCGAAACCGCCGACGCCCTCGCCCACCACGTCGACAATGCCGGCCGCCTCGTACCCGAGCCCGG
Source organism: Paraburkholderia sp. UCT2 (assembly GCF_014397665.1). NCBI lineage: Bacteria > Pseudomonadati > Pseudomonadota > Betaproteobacteria > Burkholderiales > Burkholderiaceae > Paraburkholderia > Paraburkholderia sp. UCT2. Next base: position 72,267 of record NZ_VZQO01000004.1, on the reverse strand, counting down.
CCGGAAAGCGGACGGGCTCGATGTACTGGTCGGTGCGCCACATCGATTCCGCGCGATTGAGACCGATCGCTTTCACGTTGATGCGAACTTCACCGCGGCCGGGGCCGCGGACCGATTCGTCGACGAATCGAAGCACTTCCGGCCCACCGGCCTCGGCAAACCTGACAGTCCGTGACATCACTACCTCCTGGATGGATTGATGGTAGAGCACTGCGAAAATTACCACGTCGTTCCCGCGAGGGAATTCGACTGATAAGCGGGGAAATCCGAACAGTGCTTTTCGTCGTCGCCCCAGAACGCCGCCTCGCACAAAGAGGGTCGATCGAAAACTACGCGGCGGACGGATTTTCGCTGGTCATTCGCCTGATGATCGCGAGCAGTTCTTCGATATCGACGGGTTTGACGAGATGACTATCACACCCCGCTCCCGCTGAGCGAGCCACGTCCTCGGGCTGTCCGTAGCCCGACACGGCGACGATTTCAAGGCGCTTGCCGGCCGCCTGACGATCCCTCAGCCGACGCGCAACCTCATAGCCGCTGATTCCCGGCAGACCAAGATCAAGGAAAACGATCTGCGGCTCGAAGGCAGCGGCAATCTGAAGCGCTTCTTCCCCGCTGTGTGCGGTGCGCACATCGTGCGCGTCGAGAATCATTGCGAGCGACAGCGCGGCATCGCTGTTATCGTCGACGATCAGAACACGCAATGGGTCGGACGGCGGTCGACCTGCTTCGGCACCGTCCTTCGCCTGCTGGTTGCTGCCCTGGCAAACGGGTAGACGTATTTCGAATTCACTGCCTCTGTTCTTGCCTTCGCTCCTGGCGACAATGGTCCCGCCGTGCATCTCGGTCAGCGTCTTGCACACCGAGAGCCCGATCCCAAGACCGCCCCTGGACGGCTCGCCGTGGCAGGAACCCTGTACGAACAGATCGAACACGTGAGGCAGTGCGTCGCCCGAAATACCCGTGCCCGTGTCCGACACGGTAACGGATACCTCCTGACCGACGAGCGTCGCGCATACGACGATCCGGCCACCGTCGTCGGTGTATTTGATCGCGTTATCCAGCAGATTGGAAAATGTCTGGGTGATCCGCGCCGGGTCACCGTGGACGTACACGGGGTGCGCGAGCGGCAGACGCACGATGTCGTGATGCCGCTGCAACGCAGCCGGCATCGTGATCTCGAGAGCGTGGTCGAGTGCCAGCCTGATATCGAAGACCTCGCGCTTCAACTCGATCTTGCCGGTGGTGATCCTCGATACATCGAGCAGGTCGTCGATCAGATGCGACAGGTGGCCGGTCTGGCGTTCGATCACATTGCGCAGCCATTCACGTTTGGCGGGATCGGCTCCCGCGCCGTGGCCCAGCAGATGCGCGGCGTTGCGCACGGGCGCCAACGGGTTGCGCAGCTCGTGCGCGAGCGTGGCCAGAAAGATGTCCTTGCGGCGATCGGCGTCCTGCAATTTCGCCTCCGCGTCGGTCCGCTCCGTCACGTCGCACAAGCTGCCAATGAACGTGTAATCGTCCTGCTGAACGGGCGGACGCAGATACCCGAACATTTCGACGGTCCTGAGCGCGCGGTCGGTTACGCGGTGCAGCCGGAACGCGACATGCACCGGCTCGCCGGAGACCAGCCGGCACTGAAAATGGCATTTCAGCAGTTCGACATCGTCCGGATGAACGACCGACGTCATGAACTCGGTTTCCGTCAACGGCCCCCTCTCCTCGGGCTGCCCGGTGATGTCGTACATCTGGCGGTTTTCCCACACGCCTTGTCGCGAGGCGCCACACCACTCGAAGATGCCGATGCCGGCCGCGCTCGTCGCGACACGCAGCCGCTCCTCGGTGAGCTTCAGCGCCGTCAGCGCCGTGTGCAGGCTGTCCTGCGCCGCCGCCACCTCGGCGGCCTGACGTTGCATTTGCGCCTCGATGGCGTTTTCGATCATCGCGCGAAACGTGCGCTCGACGATGTCGTGTGCCCGCATGTGAACGTCGACGGAAGCCGCAACCGGACCGAAATACGCGCGGATCTCGTCTTTCAGAAAGCGCTGCATCAGATCGATGTTGCGAAACAGATCCGTGACCCGCCAGCCCTCTGGCCAGAACCTGCCGGGATGCGCGACAGCCACATGCGCGGATAGCGACGCGTCGCTCTCGGCGACCAGCAGGGCAGCGCATACTTCGGCCAGCATATAGGCGAAACAGTCCATGAGTCCCTGCCCGCTGTCCGCATCGGTGTGCGCTCCCTGCTCCGAGGTCTCGGCGATCCAGCGATGCATCAGTTGCTCACGGGTACGCCCCAGCCTGCGCGCCAGCCCGTTTAGCGTGATCGCGCCTCGGGAATCCAGATCGAGATGCTGTTTCATCCAGGTACCCCCGGACGAAAGCTGTGAGCCCGCGATGCCGTCCCGGCACACCGGCTTGTGTCAGTCAACCTCTTTGTCATGGACCGTTTTAGTAGGTTACGCAGCGCGCGACTATAAATAGTATCGCAGCATCCAGGGCGATCCGCCATGGCATGCGGGACAGGACGAACCACTAAAAGCTCGACGTTTCCGAGGCAAGTATCGTCGCGTGCGCGTAAGATTGCCGGGAACGCGATGAAGACGCGAAGGAGCCATGGCGATGGAGGAACCCCGGAACTCGACGCGACAGAACGGCCCCAAGGTCGCGTTTGCCCTGCAAGGCGGCGGTTCGCACGGCGCCTTCACGTGGGGTGTGCTCGACCGTCTGCTGGAGGCTTCGTCGCAGGCAACCCCGCTCGATATCGCGGCGATCAGCGGCGCAAGCGCGGGCGGAATCAATGCGACGCTGTGCGCGGCGGGTCTCGCAACCAGCGGCGCACCGAAAGCACGCGACATGCTGCGCGCCTTCTGGGAAGCGGTATCGCGCGCCGGTGCGCTGGCGGGCAACGCGCTCCTCGGCTTTTCCGAACCCGGCCCATTCGGCGGCTGGAATATCGACTGGAATCCCGCCGCCATCATGCTGGAGGCCGTGGGACTCGTCGCTTCGCCTTACGGCAATCCGTTTTACCGCGATCCGCTCGGGCCGTTGATTCGCTCCGCCCTCCCCGAACAGGATCTCGCCGCGCTCAATACCACGCGCGATGGCCCGCAACTGTTCATTTGCGCAACCGACGTACGAACCAACCAACGCGCAATTTTCACCCGCCCCGAGATTTCCATTGACGTATTGCGCGCTTCCGCATGCCTGCCGAGCGAGTTTCGCACCATCAGCGTGGGCGGCATACCGTACTGGGATGGCGGCTATCTGGGCAACCCGCCTTTGGCGCCGTTGATCGCCCATGCCCAGGACCTGATTCTCGTTCTCGCGAATCCGTTCGTGCGCCACGACATGCCGCCTAAAGATGCGCGCGGCATTCTCGACCGGCTCAATGAAATCGGTTTCAACGCGTCCGTCGTACTGGAGATCAACGCGATCGAAGCGGTCAACCGTGTGCTCGACTCGGTCGGCGAGGAAGCAGCGCGCAAAAGCCGCTTCAAGCCCGTCAGGTTTCACCTGATTCGCGACGACGATTTTCTCGCGAAGTTCGGTTTTGTTTCCAAGAGCAGCACGTCCTGGTCAATGCTCAAAACGCTCTTCGAGCGTGGCCGCGAAGTGGCGAACGTATGGCTCGAGAACGACTACGCGAAACTCGGGCAAGCGTCCTCGCTCGACGTCAAGGGTTCGTTGCTCGATCCGACGCTCAAGCACAGCGGCAACGCGAGCGCGCGACGAAACTGAAAAGGACGATTTCCATGCCGCGCACCGCATCGAGAGCGCTAGCGACGGCTTCGACGTCGGTCTGGAACCGATCCGCCATCGCGCGCACGTTAGCCGGACCGATCGCGTGTCCAGCCGCGGCTCCACGCTTGCGGCAGTAGTCTCAATCGCCTGCCCGCGAGATGACCCTCGCGATGGCCTGCGCAGCCGTCGCAACGTTGTTGTCATTGAGCGCGGCGACGCACATGCGCCCGGACCGGATCAAGTAGACGCCGTGCCGTTCGCGCAGCGTGTCGACCTGGTCTGCCGACAACCCGGTGTACGTGAACATACCGCGCTGCTCGAGGTAGCGCGCGAGCATCGTGTCCGGCACCTTGCCGCGCAGGCGTTCATGGATCTCCGCACGCATACGCATGATGCGCCGGCACATCGATGCAAGCTCTTGTTGCCATGATTGCCGCATTGCCGGTGTTGTCAGCACGCGCGCGACGATCTTTGCGCCGTGCGTCGGCGGATTGCTGTAGTTCGCGCGCACAGCGCTCGTCAATTGACCCAATACGCGCCCGGCAACATCCGGCGACTCGCAAATCACCGACAGTCCGCCGCACCGCTCGCCATATAGCGAGAAGTTCTTCGAGAATGAATTGGCCACCAACGCCGGCACGTTCTGGCGCACGAGTTCACGAATCGCAAATGCGTCCGCGTCGATGCCCGCGCCGAAGCCCTGGTACGCCATGTCGATGAATGGCAGCAGGGTCCGCTTCCTGATGACCTCGATCAGTTGCACCCATTGCGCGTCGTTCAGATCGACGCCCGTCGGGTTGTGACAGCACGCATGCAACAGGACGACGCTGCGCGCCGGCAGCGCGTCGATGGCCGATAGCATCTCTTCGAACTTGAGCCCGCCGCTCGATTCGTCGTAGTACGGGTACGTGTTGACTTCGAATCCCGCGCGCTCGAAGATGAAACGGTGGTTTTCCCACGTCGGATCGCTGACCCATACCCGTGAGCCCGCAAAATAGCGCTTGATGAAATCCGCACCGACCTTGAGCGCGCCCGAGCCGCCCAAGGTCTGCACAGTCGCAATGCGCCCCTCGGTACGTGCGGGCGAGTCGTCGCCGAACAGCAACGATTGCACGGCCTCGCGGTAGTGGGCGAAGCCCGCCATCGGCAGGTACGGCTTTGGACCGAGCTCGGCGAGCAGTTGTCCTTCGGCCTCGCGTACGGCTTGCATCACCGGTAAGCGGCCTTGATCGTCGTAATAAATGCCGATGCTCAGATTGACCTTATGGTCGCGCGAATCCTTCGCGAAGTTCTCGTTCAAGGTGAGGATCGGGTCGCCCGCATAGGCATCGATGTGTTCAAACATGCTGGTTCCCTGGATTAGGCCAAATGGTTGCAGAAACGCGGTGCCTAGCGCATCGGCACGCCAACCGGTACCGAGGCGTCCGCGCGTCGATTGCGCAAGCGATAGCCGACGCCCAGCGCAACGAGCCAAACGGGGATCAGGTAGACCGACATGCGCAGATCCGGTATCAGCCACATCACCACCAGGATGCCGCCAAGGAACACCAGACACAGATAGTTGGTAAGCGGATAGCCCAGGCTGCGGAATATGGTCGTCTCACCGGCTCGCGCTTTCGCGCTGCGAAAGCGCAAATGAATGATGCTGATCATTGCCCAGTTGATGATGAGCGCCGAGACGACGAGCCCCATCAGCAGTTCAAATGCCTTGCCGGGCATCAGGTAGTTGATCACCACGCAGGTGGCCGTCGCCACGGCGGAAACACCCAGCGCGACGAGCGGAATCCCGCGGGCGTTCACCTTCAGCAGAGCGCGCGGCGCATTGCCCTGGCCTGCGAGGCCGTAAAGCATGCGGCTGTTGCAGTAGACGCCGCTGTTGTACACCGACAGCGCGGCGGTGAGCACCACCGCATTGAGCACGTTGGCGACGAAGTTACTATTCATCGCGTGAAAGATCAGCACGAACGGACTACCGCCCGTAACGACTTTTTCCCACGGATACAGCGACAGCAGCACGCCGAGTGCGCCGACGTAGAAAATCAGGATCCGGTAGATCACCTGGTTGGTCGCGCGCGGGATGGTGTGCGAAGGATCTTCCGCCTCGGCGGCCGTAATGCCGACGAGTTCCAGTCCACCGAACGAGAACATGATGACAGCCATCGCCATCACGAGGCCCGACACGCCGTTCGGAAAGAAGCCGCCGTGGCGCCAGAGATTGGCCACGCCCGCGTCAGGGCCTGCGTGGCCCGAAATCAACAGGTAGCCGCCGAAGCCGATCATGCCGACGATCGCCGCGACCTTGACGATCGAGAACCAGAACTCGAGCTCGCCGTACGACTTCACGCTGGTGAGGTTGATCGCGTTGATGACGCAGAAGCAGACGAGCGCGGAGACCCACGTGGGCAGACCGGGCCACCAGTACTGCATGTAGATGCCAACGGCCGACAGTTCTGCCATTGACACGAGAACGTACAGCACCCAGTAGTTCCAGCCGGACACGAAGCCCGAGAATTGGCCGCAGTATTTGCCTGCGAAGTAGCTGAAGGATCCCGCCACCGGCTCGTCGACGACCATTTCGCCGAGTTGCCGCATGATGAAGAAGGCGACGACGCCCGCGATCGCGTACCCGAGCAACACGGACGGTCCTGCCGTCTTGATGGTCTGCGCGATGCCGAGAAAGAGGCCGGTGCCGATTGCGCCTCCTAGCGCGATCAACTGAATGTGACGATTCTTCAGGCCGCGCTGTAGCGTGCCCTGTTGCTGGTGTGCCACGATGTTGTCTCCTGTGTCCTGCGGTTGGTTCTGGACGCCACGCCTCGCTTTTCGCCTGCTCTGGTCGAGAGCTATCAACGGGGTTGTACGCGCGTCAAACCTTCAGCGTGCCCCGCTCGATCTGATCGCGTTCGAGCGACTCGAACAGCGCCTTGAAATTGCCTTCGCCGAAACCTTCATCACCCTTGCGCTGGATGAATTCGAAAAAGACAGGGCCAAGCAGCGGCTTGGAAAAAATCTGCAGCAGCAGGCGCGGCGACCCGTCTGCCGTCGTTCCGTCGAGGAGGATGCCGCGCGATTGCAATTCGCCCACCGCTTGACCGTGGCCCGGCAAGCGCGTCTCGAGCGCATCGTAGTAGTAGCTGTTGGGCCCCGTCATCAGCGGCACGCCTGCCATCTGCAGATTGTCGATAACCGTTATCAGATCGTCCGTCAGGAACGCGATGTGTTGAATGCCCTCGCCATTGAAGGCCATCAGGAATTCCTCGATCTGCCCGCTCCCCTTGCCAGATTCCTCGTTCAATGGAATGCGGATCTTGCCGTCCGGCGCCGTCATCGCCTTCGACGTGAGACCCGTGTATTCGCCCTCGATGTCGAAGTAGCGTAGCTCACGGAAGTTGAACAGAGTCTCATAGAAGTTGGCCCAATACGTCATGCGGCCGCGATAGACGTTGTGCGTGAGGTGGTCGACGAGGCGCAAGCCATGACCGGCCGGCCGCCGCTCGATACCTTCGATGAACTCGAAATCGATGTCGTAGATCGACTTGCCGTCCTCGAAGCGGTCGATCAGATAAAGCGGTGCGCCGCCAATGCCTTTGATTGCCGGCAATCGCAACTCCATTGGACCGGTTGCGATTTCGATCGGCTGAGCGCCCAACGACAGCGCGCGGGCGTAGGCCTTGTGCGAATCCTTCACGCGAAATGCCATGCCGCACGCACTCGGGCCATGCTCGGCGGCAAAGTAAGCGGCCGCACTGTTGCGCTCGCGATTGACGATGAAGTTGATTTCGCCCTGGCGGTAAAGCAGCACGTCCTTCGAACGGTGGCGAGCCACCAGTGTGAAGCCCATCTGCTCGAACAGCGGTTCAAGGACATTGGGTACGGGCGAGGCAAATTCAACGAATTCGAAGCCCATCAGTTGCATTGGATTGTCAAACAGGTCGGCCATGATCTCTCAGGTTCAGCAGAGGGTGAATGATTTGTGGCGAGCAACCGGCACCGAGTGGCGCTGGGTGTCGGAACAATGAAAGAAAATTTCTCCAATCGCCACGCAGGCAGCGTCCTCGGACCACTCTCTCAACGCATTTGCCGGCCGCATCGCAGCGACATCTGGATTCAGTGTAAGTTTTTATCGACGCAATTGGATTTCCTTGCAGACGCAGACAAACCCTGACTTGTGCATTAATATTTCATTTCAGTGGATAACGAGGAAATAAAAGTGCAGGCAATCGACATCGACCGTATCGACGTGCGTCTACTGGAGATTCTTCAGTCCCAGGGGCGCATCTCCAATCTCGAACTTGCGGAGGCGATCAAACTGTCGCCCGCGCAAACGCTGAGGCGGCATCGCCGGCTCGAGGAAATGGGTGTGATCAAATGCTACGAGACGCGGCTCGACGCGCAGCTGCTGGGCTTTGGCGTAGTGGCCTTCATCCAGGTGACGATGGAGCGAGGCCATGTCCGCGACCTGTCGAAGTTCAAGCGAATGATCTCGGAACTCACCCAGGTTCAGGAATGCTTCGTCGTAACGGGTGATATCGATTACATGCTCAAGGTCGTGGCGCAAGACCTGAAAGCGCTGTCGGAGTTTCTGCTGGATACGCTGATGCGCATTCCGGGCGTGAGCGGAGTCAAGTCCAGCGTTTGCCTCGATGAAATCAAATGTACGGGCGCTGTCCCGTTGGCGGCCTAGCCCGCTGAGCGCGAGCGTCGCCCGTCACATTCCGGTGCTGCCCACTATTCCCCGCATGCGTGCGTGCGCTTCAACGATCATTTTGCTCCTGAAGGTCACAGCTCCCAGGCGATGCAGAGCGAGGCACTAGTTCACCCTCCCGACCGACCGCAATACCGAGCGTCCTTGCGCGGTCAGACGCCCTCGCGCGCATCCAGACGCGAGCTTTTCCAGAAATACAAGTTGGCGCTCGCACAACGCGTCGAGATCGCCGGGATCGAAATTTTCTGGACGGGGGTTTGTCTCGAGAAGCATGAGCGTTGCGATCTCATGTGGGCTAAGCATCGTCGTCTCCCTGGCTCTGATGTTCCATGCATCATGGTCCTTCCTCGAAGGATAGATGCTCATCAAAACGTGTCGACGCGCATTTTGTCGCATACCTCGATGCCCGAATCCGGCTTCCCGGGCGCAGGTCGAAGCCTCAGCATGCCGCCACGCTTCGTGTAGGACGTTCCGCCCCGAGAGAGCCCAACCGCCCCGCGACGCGGTCGATAGCCACGAGATGACTGAGTGCCTGACAGAACGTCTCGTCGAGACTCCGCTCCGCATCCAGCGCGACAACGCCGTTGACCTCGAACACGGCGCGATAGGCCGCCACCTGACGCGTCAGAAAGCTCATCGGCGGCGGCTGGTCGTTCTCGTCGTTCCTTGCCCGCACGCGACGGTGTGAAGTCGCGCCGCAAACGTTCAGCCCGAAGGCGACGTCGGGACGCAGCAAATGACCAGCGATGCTGCGGAGCACAGGCGCAGTCTCAGCGGGATCGGAACGCGTGCCGATTTCAGCCTGAGAGGTGAACACGTAGCGGTCGCAGAAAACGACGTCGCCGCGTTCCAGTGCCGGTATGACCGTGTCGGTCAGATGCTGGACGAGGTCTCCCATGATGGACAGCAGAATGCCCAGCATGTCGACGCGCCGTCGGTTTACGTCGAGTCCGGAGCCGGCGCTCGATGTATGCCAGTGGCTGTCCACCATATCCCGGAACAGCGCATCTTTGCGGATCCTACGGGTCGGCGTAAACGTCGTCACGCAGTTGAGCCCCGCACGCGTGCACGCGCTTTCGAGCCTTTCCATCAGTGACGACTTCCCCGCCCCATCCACACCGCACAACGTGACCAGAACCCCCGGATAAGCATGCGGTTTGAGCTCGAGCGTTTCGAAGACACCATTCGACATGAAATCACCTCAGACCAAAACTTCCCGAGGCTCCGCGAGCATCTCGTCACGGGCCTCGATCGGCGCGAGGACCGCGGTGAAGTGCTTGAGCATCGACGGTGCCGAGACGATGCGCATTCCCCGGATCGCATCGCGTCGTTGGTAGACCCGGATCAACGCGGCGGCAGCCGCCGCGAGGTGGCTATCGGTGTAGACGCGGCGAGGAATGGCCAGCCTCAGCAGTTCCAGCCTCGGGGCGCTGACAGTGCCCGTCGACGGATCTTCTTTCAGGAACGCCAACGAGCCCAGACCGACGGCGCGCACGCCGCCCTCCAGATAAAGCTCGGCAGCCAGCGCCTCGGCCGGGAACTGCGAGCGCGGCAGGTGCGGCAGGAAGGCGGCCGCATCGACGTACACCGCGTGTCCACCGGTCGGCCTCAGTATCGGAACGCCACCGGCAAGCAGTGTGTCCCCTAGCCGTTCGACCTGACCTACGCGGTGTTGCAGGTATCGGTCGTCGACCATCTCGCGCAGACCGATCGCGAGTGCCTCGAGATCGCGGCCCGCCATCCCTCCGTAGGTGACGAAACCTTCGTGCAGCACGAGCAGCGGCACGACCTGCTCATAGAGCGTGCGCGACCGTGTCGCGAGCAAGCCGCCGATGTTGACCAGCGCATCCTTCTTGCAGCTGAACGTGCAGCCCTCGGCATAGGAAAACTGCTCCTTCAGAATTTCCGCCACGGACCGGTTCGCATAGCCGCTCTCGCGCTGCTGGATGAAGTAAGCATTCTCCGCGCAGCGCGCCGCATCGAAGTAGACCGGAATCGCAAACTCATCGGCTAACGCCCTCACCGCGCGCAGGTTCGCCATCGATACCGGCTGGCCGCCGCCCGCGTTGTTCGTCAGCGAGACCATGATCAGCGGAATATTGTCGCGCCCTTCGCTCTCGATCACGTTGCGCAGCTTCTGCACATCCACGTCGCCCTTGAACGGGTGCTCGACAGCGGGCTGGTAGCCGATTTCGGCGACGCACGGTATCGCGGTCCCGCCGGCAATCGATACGTGTGCCTCGGTCGAATCGAACGGCGCGTTGAATGGCACCACCTGGCCTGGGCGCACGAGGGTCCGGAACAGGAAGTGTTCGGCCGGCCGGCCCTGATGGGTTGGCAATACGTAGTCGAAGCCGAGCATGTCCCGCACGGCCTGCGTCAACTTCGTGAAACTGCGGGAACCGGCATATGATTCGTCGCCGGTCATGATGCCGGCCCACTGGTTCGCGCTCATCGCGGAGGTGCCGCTGTCCGTCATCAGATCGATGTAGACGTCGTCTGCTTCGAGGCGAAAGACGTTGTACCCGGCGGCAACAAGCCTCGCCTGCCGTTGCTCGCGGTCGATCAGCCTGATCGGCTCGACCATCTTGATCCTGTACGGCTCAGGCTGGCTGTTTTCTAAAAGCATGCACTCCTCCTGGGTTGAAAGTACGCAGGCCACTGGATGACTGACCGCTTCGGGCATCGCGCACCGCATCAGGCACTTTGCTCGATCGGCACAACCTCGATCGGTGCCCGATCCGCATCGCCGCCGGCCGCGGACGTGCGGTGACAACCGCGAGCGTCGTGGGCCGCTTCGAAGCGTTTCTCGATCCGGTTCAGGATCGACCAATACGCGCCCCGTTCGCCTTGCGCGATCGCTTCGACCAGCGCGTCGTTCGCGTTGTAGTTGAACAGACTCGCGTTGGTCCCGAAGAACCGCCGATCATTGCCGATCAGATCGGCAATGAATTGCTGCGGGTCCGGGCCCATTGCGGTCGGCAGATAGAACACCGGATGCAGCAGATGGTCGTTGCCTTCGATATGGCCGTGAAGATTCGGATTTCCGACGTGCAGGCCTTCGCGGCGAATCATCTGCTCGAGCTCGGTGCCGGGGAAAATCCTCAGCCCGACCGTCACCGAAACGCGCTCCGGATCGACCCGCTTGATGAACTCGATCGTCTCGCGCGCGGTTTCCTGCGTCTCGCCGGGGGCGCCGAACAGCAGCTCGATGATGTGCTCGAGGCCGTGACGCTTCGCCGTATTGACCGCATGCTCGATGTCGTCGGCGCTAAAGGTGCGGCGCAGTATCTTCAGCATCGTTTCGCTGGCGGTATCGACGCCGAAGTTCATGCCGACGCAACCGGCTGCTTTCATCGCGGCCGCGAGTTCATCGGGAAACGGCCGCGGCATCCCGTACGCATACCACTGGATTTTGCCGGCGAGCCCGTGCCGGATGATGGCCGCGCACAGCGCAAGAGGATGCGCGACGCTCAGATTGAATTCCGAGTCGTTGATGTGAAAGACGTTGACCCCGCGTTCTTCGAGCGATGCCATCTCGGCGACGACATCATCGGGTTCGCGCATGCGCACCGTGCGGCCTTTGATCAGCGGCTCGACGCAATAGATGCAGGAGCGATTGCAACCGCGCTTCGTTTCGATGCCGATCTGGCCGCCTTTGGCAAAGTAGTGGGGGTTGTCGACCAGCTCGCGTTTGTGAGGCCCGATGCTGGCCAGCGGTCCGCATGCGTTCGGGGCGAGCGGCGTAGCGCGCACCCCGGCCGTATCGCGGTAGACCACGCCGGGTATGTGCGTGAAACTCCTGCCTTCTTCGAGGCAGGTCAGCAGCTCGGGAAAGCTGAATTCGCCTTCCCTGACGATGCCGAAGTCGGCGTCGAGGTAAGCAAGCAGCTTTTCCGGCATCACCGAGTAGCCCGCGCCGCCCATCACGACCGGAACTGCGCGCGCGCGCCGAAGCAACGCGACGATGTCCCTGATTCTGTCGAGAAAGCTGTAGCCGCTGGAAAAATAGACGTCGTCGGTATTTCGCAGCGTCACTCCCCAGTAATCCGGCGCGGCGGTGCGGCAGTGCGCGGCAATGGCCGCCTCGCAATCGTCGGAGAAGCACAGGTCGAGCAAATCGAGTTCGAACCCGGCTCGCTCCATCGGCGCCGACAGGTAGTCGAACGCAATCGGCGCGATCGCCGGTTTGATCTGGTTCGTGTTGACGAAGGTGACGCGCTTGGCCATGTTCGATCGGTCTCGGTGGAAAGGTTCTCGAGGGCTCGCAGGAATGCGCCTAGACGGCGACGTCGATGGACATCTTCTGGCCCGCGCGGGCCACCGTCATCTCGCTCATGAAATCACCGAACCGATGCATCATCACTGCCGCGAGGTGCTTCGCCTTATCCTCACAGTCGGAGAATGCATAAAAGCCCGGACCCGCGCTGCTCATCCCCGCGTACACCGCGCCCTCGCGTTGCATCGTCTCGTCGAACTCACGCATCACGTCGGTCCGGAAAATGCCTTCGAGCACCTTCATGTTGCTCATGCTGTTGAGTTCCCAGCCGTGCTTCAGAAACGCGAACAGGTCGTTGCGATGCAGTGCCGGCCGCAATTTCTGTTCGATGAAGTTGCGCCACGCGATGCCGTAGCGCTTCTGCCACTCGACAAAATGCGTCGGCACGAAGCCCGCCTCGGTGGTGCCGGACATGTCCGCGCCTTCGCCATGGGCGCGCAGCGCTTCGGTCGATAGCGTGTCGTAGTTGCCAACGGCGGTGGTCACCCACAGGTTTTCCGAACTCAGGTTGCCGAGAAAACGGCCGTTGCCGTGCTTCTCGTCGACCCAGACCAGACCGCCGAAGAACAGGCACGCTTCGCCGACGCCGGTCTCCAGTCCGAAATACACGTGCTCGTCATCCTTCGCGGTCTCGACGTAGTTGCGGGTGATCATTTCCCACATGTCGTGCGGCGAAAACGGAGAGCCGAACAACGCGTTCAAGCCGGCGAGCGTCGCGGTATTGAACGAGACATTCGAGCCGAAGCCGCTGTGCTGGTGCTGGATGCTGCGCACCCGATCGACGCGGATGTCGTCACGTGCGTAGCCGACGGCTCGCTTGAACAACTCGAGCATGTGCCGCCCGCTCGGGACGTCGCAGCCGCCCTCGCCGTTGGTCGTCTTCGTGACGGTGATCCGGTGTCCGACCGTGCTCGTCGATACGCCGAGTCCGCCGCCGCCGAAGCCAGGCGCCATTTGCATAAAGTCGAATACCGCGAAGTGAAGGCGCCCTGGCACCGAGACCTCGGCACGATCGTAGCTCGGTACCGCGTCGCGCTCCCAGTGCGGCAACACAGTCAGATTCGCACCCGGCAGGAACTGCCCCGCTTTCGCCTTCCATGCCTGATTCATTGCTCTACCTCCATCCTCGTGAGTATTCCCAAGCGATACGTTGCGCGACCATCAATGCGCACCACTCACTGTTCGCGCTCCTGGCGCACGGTTCGTGCCAGGCACGCTCTTGCAGCGCGACGTGAGTCCTCGTCAGAAGCAATGACGCAAGCGGGCAGCCAGATTTCAAAGGGCAGCGCGATACATGCGCACGTTTAGATGTTTGGACGTCGGCATACGTACCGGGCCGGTATCGAATGTCCCGCAGTCGATCTGCAACCGACAGATGCGCTTCACCTGTTGGCCCGGCACCGACATCCAGCAGGCCGCGACGGGCTCGCTCCGAACGTGCGTCGGCAAATCGCAGACTCCGCTTCAATCGGCGCGAAACCCGCGCGGCCTTTTGAGATCTGGGCACTTCGTTCCGTTCTTGCAGGGAACGAGGAGGACCTTCGTGCTGCCGACGCACGACTGGCATGAACCCTGCAAAAAGCATCCACAGTTGGTGGTCGGCCTGCCTCTATTCCTTCTTGCCGTAGCCGAACCCGAATCGCGAGGCACCGGTCGATTGCCACTCGTGACTCGCCCTCTTGATCTTTGCCGGGAGCCGCAGATGACAGCAACCTTGAAGGACGACGCGCTGGCGCGACGCCACATCGATTGGCCGCGCGCCTTGCGGGCGATCAAGGCGTTGAGGGCGAACGTAGACGATATTCAGCATGCCTACGAAGTGATGATCGCGCTCGACGGCGGCCAGATGGAGGCGATGTACCAGCGTTTTCTCGGCGAGCCCGGCGCCGGCGCGCTGCTTGCCGAGCAGCCGTCACTGCTCGGCACGCTCGCGGATTCCGACACGCTGCTGCGCTTGCCGCCGGGATCGTTCGGCCGCGCTTATATGGCGATGATGGAGCACAGCGGCTACAGCGCCGATGGTCTGCTGCAGGCGAGCCGGCTGGCCGCGGGCCTCGAAGAAATCCTCCCCGGCCCGGACCGTCAGTGGTTCATCGAGCGCACCGGCTGCATTCATGACCTGCTGCACGTGTTGACGGGCTATGGCCAGGACTGGGCCGGCGAGACCTCGCTTCTCGCATTCGACTGCGGGCTCGAACCGATGCGCGCGCGCATCGTCGGTCTGCTCGGCACCGCGTTGACTGCGCCGTGGTGGCCGAACTTCTGGGTCCATCGTTTTCTGCGCCGCGCGTGGCTGCGTGGCAAGCGCGCGCGCATTCCCCTTTCCTACTGCTGGGAAGAAGCGTTGCAGCGGCCACTCGAAGCCGTCCGCCTGGAGCTGGCGATCGAGCCTGTCGCGCTCGCGCATCCACAGGGCATCCTGGCCGGCGGCCAGACACTGCCGTGGCGCTACGCCGCGTCGAGCAACGCGTGAACGGAAAGGGATCCAGCATGGCCAGCACATCGAAAAATGCGTCGACGCGCAACACCGTATTCGGAGTCGTACGCACGCAGTTACTGCGCGTCTGCCGCGAGCATCAGCGTGACTTCAACACTGAGATTCGCCTCGACAGTTCGCTGATCGCCGATCTTGGCCTCGACTCGCTGTCGCTCGTCGAAGCCGTGGTCGCAATCGAGCAGGCGTTTGGCATCGAGCGTCTGCCTCTGGAAGCGTTGAACGAAGAACGCGCCGAAGCGTATTTCACGGTCGGCTCGCTAGTGGACCTGTGCATCCGGCACGCCGCCGTCCGTGTAGACGCCAATGAGGGGTTGCGCACATGAGCCCGCGCCTTTCGCTGGTCACCCCGCATGCGAGACGTGGCCGGCTCGCCACTGCGGCAGCCGCGTTCGGCCACACGCTCGGCCGCATGCCGCTGGCGGCAGAGGCGGTGCCGATCGCCGGCGCGTTCGTCTGCTCGCTGCTGCTATACGGACGGATAGCCGGCGTCTCCATTGAACCGGGCTGGCGCTTGCTGGCCGGTCTTGCGTCGTTTTTTTTGCTGTTCGTCCAGCTTCGCCTGATCGACGACCTCGACGACCTCGAACGCGACTATCCCGCCGGGCACGCGCTATTGGCGCGACGCGAGGCGCGACGCACACGCCTCGTCGCCAGCCTCGCGGCAAGCGCGATGCTGCTCGTTGCACTGAACACCGGCATGGGGCACGCGAGGACGGCCGCCGCTGCCGCTACCGCACTGGCCTTCGCTGCGCCGTTCGTCTGCAAGCGGCTGCTCCCGACCCACCCGCTGCTGTGCCTACCCGTTTTCGAGGGCGCGCCCTTCGCCATCTTCACGTACGGCTATTTTTTTTGGCGCGACATGGCTGGGCGCGAACTGAGCTTCTACGTCGTGGCGTGCGTAGCGGGTTCGATGTGGACCGGCTACGAATTCTGGAAGTTCTCGCGCAAGGTCGGCACCACCGCACTGCAGCCCTATCTCCTGTCGGCGCGCGCCATTCGGGTCGCGCTGAATGCCCTGCTGATTCTGGCGCTCGGCATCAACGTGTCGCTCTCGCGCCTGGCAAGCCTGTCGCAAACGTACGCGATCTATGCCGCAACGCTGCCGCTCGTGTGGCTCGTCTGGCTCAACGCGAGCTGGCCCGGCCCCGCGAGCAGACCGGGCCGGCCACGCTGGGCTGGCACCCGCGTCATCGTCGCCGTCGAGCTCGGACTGCTGGCCGGGCTTCTCCTCAAATGACACGCAACCCTGGATGGTCACCCACGATGGATAAGCACGTTCTCGTCACCGGTGCGCGCGGTCTGTTGGGCGCCGAAGTGATCGCCCGGCTGACGGCAATGGGGTACCCGGTCGTCGCATTCTTGCGCTCCGATGGACCGGTTGTCCGCAACGACGGCACACCGCTCGCGGCAACACCGTACGGCGGCCACACGCCCGCTGCCGGAACCTTCGCATGTGTGCGAGGCGACGTCGCCGAGCCCCGGCTTGGGCTCGATCCGCACACCTACGAGGCACTGCGCGCGGCAACGGGCGCGATCGTCCACTGTGCCGCGCTAACCAGCTTCGGGCGCAAGCCCGAGGTCTACGACGCGATCAACTTTCGCGGCACCGAGCGCATCGTCGAGTTCGCGCAAGGTAGCGGCGACGCGCCGATTCCGCTGCTCTACGTGAGCACCGCCTATGTCTGCGGCGAGCGCCCCGGCGTGTTCAGCGAGGACGATCTCGAACTCGGTCAGCGTCTGGGCAACCCGTATGAGCAGAGCAAGTACCGCGCGGAACAGTCGGTGCGAGCGGCGATGCGCAGCGGTCTGCCGGCGGCGGTGCTGCGCCCGTCGATCATCGTCGGCGACTCGGCGAGCGGCGTGATCCGCAAGTTCGACACGCTGTACACCGTCGTGCGCCTGACGGCCGCGGGACTCGTGCGCACGATGCCGGGCGACTACGGCGCGACGCTGAACATCGTGCCGATCGACTGGGTCGCGGACTGCGTCGTCGAAGCGCTGGCGAAGTTTCCGCTCGTGCGCGGACGCACGCTGCATCTGACCTCGGGCACGCCGACGACGCTGCGCGAAATCAATGACGTCTGCGCGGAGTTTCCCTCGTTTCACGTGCCTCGCTATGTGCCGCGGCATGTCTTCGACGCCGCCGCGATGAAACCGCTCGAGCGCCGTTACTACGACGAGGTCGTGAAACTGTACGAGTCGTACCTGACGCGCCAGGTGCGCTTTGCACGCGACGCGACCGCCGCGATCCTGCCGGCCCTGCCTCGCGCGACGGGCAAAACGCTGCTGCGCAGGATCTTTCGTTACGGGATCGCGGCGGGCTACTTCGTGCCGCGCACGGCTTGACGCTCAGGGAGCCTAACCATGTTGATGACTGATCCGATGCTTGCCGAGCTCTGGCAAAAAGCGCGGGCCGCGCTCGGCGCCCAGTTCGAACAGCGGGCACCGAGCGCCGTGTTTCTCGAAGGCTCGATCGCCGAAGGCTTTGGCAACGAGCGCTCCGACATCGACTTCGTCGCGATCGTCGATAGCGGACTAGAGCCAGCCACGATGCCGTACATCCTGTTCATCGACGGCCGCCGCGTCGAGGTCAGGTTGCTGAGTCCGGCGCGGCTGCGCCGCGAACTCGCGCAGGTTCGCGCAGCGCTCGGCAAAGGCCGGCGCGCGGTCGCGCGTCTGTCGTGGAATCTGCTCGAACGGTGCCAGCGCTTTATCGGCGCGCTGCCGATCGACAACCCGGCGTTGATCGAGACGCTGCAAGCGGCGCTTGGCCGCGAGGCGCTCTGCGAGGCGGTGGCGCTGTGGTTCGAGGATTTCGCGCGTCAGACCGGCCGTTATGCGGTGGCGATGTTCGCGCTCGGCGAGCCCGACTACGCACGCGCCTGGATCAGGACCGCTGCGTTTCATGCGGCGAAGAGTCACGTGGCGCGCCTCGGCGAGTGCTACATGAGCCCGAAATGGCTGTCGCTGCAACTCGAACGCGCGACCGTCGACGCCGGCCGCGTCGGCCGTCTGTGGAGCCTGCTGCACGCGCCGCGCGAACATGGCGCCGAAAGCGGGTTCCTCGCGGCGGGGGTCGCGCTGATCCGCGAGTTCGGCGTCAACGGCGTGAGCCTCATGGCCGACAACGTGCTGATTGGCCCCGGCAAGGACACGACGACCTGGCAGATCGGCGAACGGGTCCACGTGCTGCGAGGTAGCGACGTCTTTGCGCTCGACGACGATGCGGCCGAGGCCTGGCGAGCGATCACCTTCGACACGCCATGCACGTCCATCGCCAACCGTGCCGACGCGCAAGCGGCGAGCCGGCAGCGCGCGCTGATCGCGGACTTCAGCCGGCTGGGTCTCGTCAGCCTGCGCTGGAAGGGCAGCGGAGAAATCCACGCACGTCAGCAGGCGACGTCGATGCCGGCGTCGCGCGCGCCGTTGATTTCGATCGACGGCGCGCGCCTCGCGGGCGGCCGCGCGAGCGGTGCCCAGTTGCTGCCGATGCCCGCCGGGCGCTTCGCCGAAGCGGGTCTCGAGATGATCTGGGCCAACATCGGTCTCGAGAACGCGCGAGAGGATGCCCAGGGCGCACTCCAGCGCGGCCAATGGAAGGTGCTCGAGTACGCGCTGCAACGGATGATGCAGACCGCCTGCATGGTCACGCTCGGCGCGCATGGCGTGACGCCGCAGTCGACGATGGAAGAAGCGACGCTCGACGCGATCCGGCTGCTACCGCTCGATGCGGCGCTGATCGACGGCATCCGCGAACTCGAACAGTGTTCGATCGGATCGGCTCGCGATG
Source organism: Paraburkholderia sp. UCT2 (assembly GCF_014397665.1). Taxonomy (NCBI): domain Bacteria; kingdom Pseudomonadati; phylum Pseudomonadota; class Betaproteobacteria; order Burkholderiales; family Burkholderiaceae; genus Paraburkholderia; species Paraburkholderia sp. UCT2. Next base: position 53,252 of record NZ_VZQO01000004.1, on the reverse strand, counting down.
CACAGCGCTACGTCGCGCTCGCCGATGAACTCGCGCAGCGTCTGCGCGACCTCGGCGGCGACCCGCAGTTTCCGGCGAGCTTCGATACGGCGTCGGGCTGGCGCGGAACGATCCACGCCGCCTACGACTGGATCAACCTCGGCGCGCATCTGCACGCGCGCTTCCCGCAGACCGCTCACGGCGGGCGCGGTACAGCCGAGGAAGCAAGAGACCTGCTCGCTTCGTCGAGCACCTGAGCAACGGGGACCTCAATGACTTTCGACACCATTACGCACGCACGCGGCGAATTCGAATCGGCCGAAAGCTGCGCCGCCCCGACAGCATCGCCACGCCAGATCCTGACCGCGGCGAGTCCGGCCGAAACGATCGAGCGGCTCGCCGGCAACAAGGGACGATCGCTCCATCGGCTTGCGAACCTCGGCGTGGCGGTGCCGCACTGGGCGATTCTCGGCACCGACTGCTTCGCGGAGTTCCGCCGCGACGGCGGCCTCGATCAGACCATCGCCGCGCTATTGCGCGACTTCACGCCTGCGAATGCCGCCGCGATCGCGAGCGCGATCCGCGAGGCCGTGCTGACTTGCGACATCAGCGCCGCGTTGCGCACCGACATCGCACGCGCGCACGACATCATTGGAGACGGACCGCTCGCGGTGCGCTCGTCCGGCATCGAAGAAGACAGCGCGAGCTTCTCGTTCGCAGGCCAGTTCGACACGTTCCTCGACGTCCGCGGGCTCGACTCGACGCTCGAACACGTACGCCGGTGCTGGGCTTCCGCGTATTCCGAGCGCTCGCTGCGCTACCGGCATCAGCACGGACTCGATATCGCCGGCGCCGGAATGGCCGTGATCCTGCAGCGCCTCGTTCAGGCGGACACGAGCGGCGTCGTGTTCACGATCAACCCGGCCAACGGCAACCGCGACGAGCTCGTGCTGAGCGCCGTCTACGGGCTCGGCGAGGGACTCGTGTCGGGCGCGGTCGACGCCGACACGATCACCGTGGACCGCCACACCGGACAGCCCAGGCAGGTGGTGATCGGTGAAAAACACGAGCGTCATGACGGCTGCCACATCCGCGAGGTGCCGGCCGCGCTGCGCGACGCAGCGGCCCTCTCTAGCGACGAGATCGAGCGCGTCGTGGCGGCGGCCCGCACGCTCGAAAGCGAGCTCGGCGAGCCGCTCGATATCGAATGGTGTATCGCGGAGCACCAGCTGTGGATTCTGCAGGCGCGCCCCGTGACCACGCCGATCGCACCGGCCCTATCGCGGACCGGCGAATTCCAGCTGTGGGACAACTCCAACATCGTCGAGAACTATCCCGGCGTGACGACGCAACTGACCTTCACCTTCGCGCAGCACGTCTATGCGCAGGTGTTCCGCGAGTTCTGCCGGCTGCTCGCGATTCCGCACAAGCAGCGGCGCGAGATGGATGGCTTCCTCGGCTCGACGCTCGCGTTCCTGAACGGGCGCGTGTACTACAACCTGCTGCACTGGTACAAGCTTTCCGGGCTCGCGCCGTTCCAAAACCTCGGGCGCAAGATGATGGAAGTCCAGATGGGCGTCGACGAGCCGCTCGATCTGGCGAGCTTCGCCGCGCTGATCGCGCCGTACAAGACCGGCTCGCGCGCCGGACTCGCCTGCATCCGGGCCTTGAGCGGCACGAAGTTCGCGTGGCACTTCGCGCGTCTCGCGCGCAACGTCGAGCGCTTCCGCGCGTTTTTCTATCCGGTCTACGACGAGTTCAACGCGCTCGACTATCGCTCGCTTCCCGCCGACGCCGTCTATGCGCACTACTGCCGCTTCGAGCAGGCGCTGCTAGCACGCTGGGGCATGATGATCGTGCTCGAGTCGGCGATCGGGCTCAGTTACGGCGTCGTCCGGCGGCTGATCAAGCGGTGGATGCCCGGTGCGCCCGACTGGCTCGAAGTAGCGGTGATCGGCGGCATGGACGACATCGAGTCGCTCGAGCCGGTCCGCAGGCTGAGCGCGATTGCGCAAGCCGTGCGGGCGAAGCCTCAGGTCGAAGCGCTGATCCGCAACACGCCGTCTGCCGTTGCGTATGCGGCGCTGCGCGGATGCGGCGCGCCCGAGATCGTCGCCGACATCGAGCGCTACCTCGCCGACTTCGCGTACCGCAGCAACAACGAACTGAAGCTCGAAGAGCCCGATCTGCGCGAAGACCCGGGCGTGCTGTTCGATATGTTGAAGGCCGCGCTCGCGCATGGTGCCGCGTCGCTCGATCGCAGCGCCACCGAAGCGCGCATCGACGCGTTGTTGCGTGAGCGGCTCAATCCGCTGCAGCGCTGGATTTTTGCACGCGCGCGCGGACGCGTGCGCGCCGCGATCCGGGCGCGCGAGACCGTGCGCTTTTGCCGTTCGCGCGCGTTCGGTGTCGCGCGCCGGATGTTCCGCGCAATCGGCGAGGGTCTTGCCGCCGACGGCGTGCTGGCGACGGGCCGCGACATCTTCCATCTACGCCTCGAGGAAATTCGCGGGTGCTTCGAAGGCACCGTCTCCCACCGCGAACTGCGCCCGCTCACCGAGCAGCGCAAGCGCGACGATGCCAGCTATCGCGACATGGCTGACCTGCCGCCACGCTTCGTCACGCATGGCCCGGTGGCGGCCTGGCTCAGCAACCCGGCGAACCTCGCCGCGTTGCGCGCGGCGCCTGCCCACGCGGCCGGCGCGACGCTGCGCGGCACGCCCTGCTCGCCGGGCTTCGCCGAAGGACGGGCGAAGGTCGTGCGCGAAGCGAACGAGTTCGACGGCGGCATCCTCGTCACCTATCGGACCGACCCCGGCTGGGTGCCCGTATTCGCGTCGGCGACCGGGCTGCTGATCGAGCGTGGCAGTCCGTTGACCCACGCCGCGATCGTCGCCCGCGAAATCGGCATCCCGACCGTCGTCCAGATTCCGGGCCTCACCACGCGCGTGCAGTCGGGCATGCAGCTCAAGGTGGATGGCCATAGCGGCGTGATCGAACTGCCCGAGCCGACCTGACATGAATTGACCGCCCGTTGACCACTGAAACCGCCCCTGAAGGAAACCGCCATGTACCGCCTGCTCAACGATCGTCGCGACCTGCCGCATCTGCGGCTCTACCTCCAGTGCGCGCTGATATTCATTCCCGCCGCAGCCGTGCTGTTTGAGCTCGGCCGCTTTCCCTGGTGGCTTGGCGTTGCATACGTGCTCGTCTGGAACGCGTTCGGCGACCGTTTCACGATGAGCTACCACTGCACGCTGCATCGGCGGCTCTTCAGGAAGCAGTACCGGGCGCTCGAGATCCTGCTCGACTGGGTGCTGTGTCCGTTCTTCGGTCAGACGCCGGGCACGTTCTATGTCCATCACATGGGCATGCATCACATCGACGACAACCTGCCACGCGACCTGAGCTCCACGATGCGGTTTCAGCGCGATAGCGTCACCGGCTTTCTGCGCTACTACCTGCGCTTCGCTGCGCTGGTGCCGCTCGATCTGTCCGTCTATCTGTGGCGCTCGCGCAATACGAAGCTGATCAGGCAACTGCTCGTGGGTGAGGTCGCGTTCTCCGCGGCGGTTGGCGCCGCCGCGTACTGGAACCTGCGGGCGACGCTCGTCGTGTTCGTGTTTCCGTTCGTGTTCGTGCGGCTGATGATGATGATCGGCAACTGGGTCCAGCACGCGTTCATCGACCCCGATCAGCCTGACAACCCGTACACGAGCAGCACCAATACGATCGACTCGCGTTTCAATGCGCGCGTCTTCAACGCCGGTTATCACATCTACCACCACGTCCGCAAAGGCACGCACTTCAGCGAGCTCACGAAGGAATTCGCGGCGAACCTCGAGAAGTACGGTCGCGAGGACGCGGTCGTGTTCGATCGCATCGACATCGCGCAGATCTGGCTGCTGCTCGTCACGCGCCAGCACCGCAAGCTCGCCACGCATTTCGTGCGCTTGCCGGGCGCGCCGGTGCGCAGCGACGACGAGGTGATCGCGCTGCTGCGTCGCCGTCTGCAGCCGATCCGCGACTGGACGCCCGCTGCTTCGCTCGATCACTGAATCTCGATTACCTGACCGGGGACCCGTCACCATGAACCAGACGCTAGTCGATGCCGTTGCAGCGCTGCCGCGCGGCGACGCTCGAGGCCTTCGCTTCGTCTCCACGCACGGTGACGAGCACTACTATCCTTACGAGGCGCTCGAACGCGAGGCGCGCAACCACGCGAAAAAGCTCGTAGCACTGGGGCTGAACAAGGGCGACCGCGTCGCGCTCGTGATCCTCGACCCGGAAGCGTTCATCCTGAGCTTCCTCGGCGCCTCGTTCGCCGGTCTCGTCCCGGTACCGATATTTCCGCGCGGAAGCCTGAACTTCAGGACCCGCACACGTTACGCCGAAACCGTCAGTCACATCGTGCGCTCGGCAGGCGCCCGGATGCTGCTCACGTCGAACTCGACAAGAGAGACCATCGAGGACGTGCTCGCCGTCGACACCGGTCTCGAACGTATCGTGACCATTGAAGCGCTGCTCGAGGGCGAGCCGCCCGCGTGCGATTTGCCCACGCTGCGTCCCGATGACCTGTGCTTCCTGCAATACACGTCGGGCAGCACGTCGCTGCCGAAAGGCGTGATGGTCACGCATCGCAATCTGGTCGCGAATGCGACAGCGTTCCTCGGACCCCGCGGCATCGATCTGCGCGAGCAGGACGTCTATGTCAGCTGGCTGCCGCTGCACCACGACATGGGGCTCATCAGCGTGCTCGGCGCGCTGATCTGCGACTTGCCGTGCGTGCTGCTGGCAACCGAAGCGTTCGTGCGCCGGCCCGGCCTCTGGATGGAGGCGATCACGAAATACCGCGGCACCATCAGCTTCGCGCCGAACTTCGCGTACGCGCTCGCCGCTCGCCGTAGCCGCGACCAGGACCTCGAAGGCCTCGATCTGCGGCGGCTACGCGTCGCCGGCTGCGGTGCCGAGCCGATCAACGCGCAAGCACTGCGCCAGTTCTGCGCGCGCTTCGAGCCGGCCGGTTTTCGTGCCGAAGCGCTGCTGCCGTGCTACGGGATGGCCGAAGCAACACTCGCGATCACGTTTCACGACCACGGCCAGCCGCTCGTCACCGACGTCGTCTATGCGGCCGCGCTGGGGCTTGGTCGAGCGATACCGGCTGCGCGTGATAACGGCTTACGCACGATCGAACTGGTCGGCTGCGGCCATTGCTTTCCCGGCCACGAGTTGCGGATCGTCGACGAATCCGGGCGAGCGTTGCCCGAACGCTGCGTCGGCGAAATCGTCACGCGCGGGCCCAGCATCACCGTGGGCTATTACGGCCAGGCCGACGCGAGCGCCGACGCGTACCGCGACGGCTGGCTGCAGACCGGCGATCTCGGCTACCTCGCCGGCGACCAGCTCTATATCTGCGGCCGCAGCAAGGACCTGATCGTCATTCACGGCTCGAACCTCTATCCGCAGGACATCGAATGGGCGGTGGCCGAGTTGCCGAGCGTGCAAAGCCGCGGTGTCATCGCGTTCAGCTTGATGCGCGACGGCGACGAGACACTGGTCGTCTGTGCCGAGGGCAAGCCGGCGGAGGCCACGGCGCTGCGGCGTGCGATCGCGCAGAAGGTCGCCGAATGCGCGGGCCTGCAGGTCGGTCACGTTGCGATCGTGCAGGCGGGCAGCTTGCCGCGGACCTCGAGCGGCAAGGTGCAGCGCCGCCGGACCAAGGCACAGTTCGAAGCCGGCGAGCTGGAGGAACACTCGTGAGCATGCGCTGGCGCGAGATCATGCTGACGCTGTCGGGCGCGCTCACGCTCGCCGCCTGTCACGCGAAAGAAGCCGAGGTGACGCTGCCGCGCCCGGTCATCGCCGTGGTCGTGCATCGGGACAGCAAGCCCGTGCTCGCGACGCTGCCGGGCGAAGTCAACGCACGCTATGCGACGCCGCTGTCGTTTCGCATCGCGGGCAAGCTGATCGAGCGGAAGGTGCGGCTCGGCGATACGGTCACGGCCGGCCAGGCGATCGCGCGGCTCGATGCCGACGACGCGCAGCGCAGCCTCGCGAGCGCACAGGCCCAATTGATGGCGGCGCAGCATCGGCTCACCTTCGCCGAGCAGCAACTCGATCGCGACCGGGCGCAGGCGCAGGAACAGCTGATCTCGACAGCGCAGCTCGAGCAGACCCAGGATGCGTATGTGGCGGCCGCCGCGCAGCGCGATCAGGCGCTACAACAGTTCGCGCTGCTGAAGAATCAGACGCAGTACACGGTCCTCACGGCGGACCATGCCGGCGTCATCACCGCCGAAGACGCCGATACCGGGCAGAACGTCGCGGCGGGACAAGCGGTCTACCATCTCGCCTGGTCCGGCGAGGTCGATATTCTCTGCGACGTGCCCGAGAATCTGCTGAACGCGCTGGCGATCGGCAGCGCGGCCAGCGTCTCGCTGCCGGCCGCCACGGGCAGACGCTTCACGGCACACGTGCGGGAGCTGTCGCCGGCCGCGGACCCCGGCAGCCGCACCTATCGCGCGAAACTGACGCTCGATGCGCCAGGCCCCGAGGTCCGCCTCGGCATGACGGCCACCGTCACGTTCGCCGCGGCCGGCGAGGCGCAAACGGACGACCCGATCACGCTGCCCGCCAGCGCGCTCTTTCACGACGGCAACGCGCCGGCCGTCTGGGTCGTTCGGCCGGGCGACCAGGCGCTGGAACTGCGCCGGGTCCAGGTTGGCCGCTACGACGACCGCACGATCTCGGTCGCGCGTGGCCTCAACGACGGCGAGCGCGTCGTGCTGCAAGGGGTGCATACCGTCAGCGCCGGCGAAACCGTGCGCGCGGTAGCGCCGTTGCATCCCGAGGACTTCGCATCATGAGAGCGCCGTTCGGCCAGGGGCCCGACGGAGCGGGTGGACCCGGCGGACCCGGTGGAGCGGGCGGACCGCGGCGGCCGGCAGCGGACGATACCGGCCGCTTCAATCTGTCCGCGTGGGCGATCCGTAACCAGGCGCTGGTCATCTTCGCCGTCGTGCTCGCGACGCTGTTCGGCGTGCTCGCCTATTCCCGGCTCGGACAATCCGAGGACCCGCCGTTCACGTTCCGCGCGATGGTGATCCGGACCTTCTGGCCCGGCGCGACCGCACGCCAGGTCGAGGAACAGGTGACCGACCGGATCGGCCGCAAGCTCCAGGAAACGCCTCATCTCGACTATCTGCGCAGCTACTCGCGTCCCGGCGAATCGCTGATCGTCTTTACGATGAAAGACTCCGCGCCGGTGAACGAAGTGCGCGAGACGTGGTACCAGGTACGCAAGAAAATGGCCGACATCGCTGATACGCTTCCGCCCGGCGTGCGGGGGCCGTACTTCGACGACGAGTTCGGCGACGTCTACACGAACATCTATACGCTCGCCGGCGACGGGTTCTCGCCGGCGCAATTGCACGACTATGCCGACGAACTGCGCGGCGTGCTGCTGCGCGTGCCCGGGGTCGCGAAAGTCGATTATTTCGGCGACCCCGACGAGCACGTCACGATCGAGATTCCCAACGCACAATTGACCCGGCTCAGTATCACGCCGCAACAGCTCGCGCGGGCGATCAACGCGCAAAACGCGGTCACGCCGAGCGGCACGCTGACCACCGCGTTCGACCGCGTGTACGTGCGTCCGAGCGGCCAGTTCACCGACCTGAAGGCGATGGCCGACACGCTGATCGACATCAATCACCGCCTGGTTCGTCTCGGTGACATTGCCACGATCAGGCGCGGCTACGACGATCCGCCGGTCTCGCAGGTTCGCACCGGCGGCCGCGCGGTGCTCGCCATCGGCATCACGATGCAGGCTGGCGGCGATGTGATTCAGCTCGGCAAGCGGCTCGATGCGCAGACAGCGGGATTGCGTGCGCGTCTGCCCGCGGGGCTCGAACTCGTCGAGGTGTCGAGCATGCCGCACGCGGTCTCGCATTCGGTCAACGGTTTTCTGCGGGCCGCCGCCGAAGCCATCGTGATCGTGCTGGCCGTGAGCCTCATCTCACTGGGCTGGCGCGCCGGCGTGGTGGTGGCGATCTCGATCCCGGTCGTGCTCGCGGTCACCGCGCTATGCATGAACGGCTTCGACATCGGCCTGCACAAGATCTCGCTCGGCACGCTGGTCCTCGCGCTGGGCCTGCTCGTCGACGATGCGATCATCGCGGTCGAGATGATCGCCGTGAAGCTCGAGCAGGGCTGGGGCCGCGCGAGGGCCGCGGCGTTCGCCTACAGCAGTACCGCATTTCCGATGCTGACGGGAACCCTCGTCACGGTGGCGGGATTCCTGCCGATCGCGCTGGCGAAATCGGCCACCGGCGAATACACGCGCTCGATCTTTCAGGTGTCCGCGATTGCGCTGATCGCTTCGTGGTTCGCGGCGGTCATGCTGATTCCGTTGCTCGGCTATCACCTGCTACCCGAACGCAAGGGCACGACCGCACGCGAGACCCCTCGGCGCGCGCTTCGCAAGCTCCGCCGGCGCGACGACGCGCAGACGCGCCGGAACCCGGTGGCGGCGCCGCGCGCCAGCCGCTTTCATGACCGCCTGCGCGACTGCATCGCGTGGTGCGTGAAGCGGCGCCTCGTCGTGCTCGGCGTCACGGCCGCCTTGTTCGTTGCCGCGTTGGCCGGCTTCGCGCTCGTGCCGCAACAGTTTTTCCCGAGCTCCGAGCGGCCCGAACTGCTCGTCGACATGCGGCTGCCCGAAGGCGCGTCGTTCGAAGCGACGCTGCGCGAAGCCGCGCGCCTCGAAAAGACGCTGGCCGGCCGGCCCGAGATCGATCATCTGGTCGACTTCGTCGGAGCGGGCGCCCCCCGCTTCTACCTGCCGCTCGACGTGCAGTTGCCCCAGCCCAACTTCGCGCAGCTCGTGATCACCGCGAAGTCCGTCGACGACCGCGCAAAGCTCGAACGCTGGCTCGCGAGCACGCTGCAAAACAGCTTTCCCGCCGTGCGCGCGCGCGTTTCGCCGCTCCAGACGGGCCCCTCGGTCGGCTATCCGGTGCAGTTTCGCGTCAGCGGAAGCGACCTCGCCACCGTGCGGGAGATCGCGGAAAAGGTCGCGGCGACGATGAAAGCCGATGCCCGCACAACGGGCGTCCATTTCGACTGGGACGAACCCGGCGAACGCTCGGTGCGCTTCGAGATCGACCAGCAGAAGGCGCGCGAGCTCGGCGTCACGTCGGAAGACGTGGCGAGCTTCCTCGCAATGACGCTGTCGGGCTATACGTTCACGCAGTACCGGGTCCGCGACCGCTTGATCAGTGTCGATCTGCGCGCGCCCCAGCGCGAGCGGGTCGACCCCGACGAGATCGTGAACCTCGCGATGCCGACGCCGAACGGCCCGGTGCCGCTCGGCGCGCTCGCCCACCTCAACAACGAACTCGAATACGCGGTGATCTGGGACCGCGACCGTCAACCGACGATCACGGTCCAGGCCGACGTGCGCGGCAACGCGTTGGATATCGACGTGACCCAGGCGATCGATCGGACGCTCGCGCCGCTACGCGCGTCGCTGCCGATCGGCTACCGGATCGAGACCGGCGGCGCCGGCGAGATCAGCGGCAAGGCGCAGGCGTCGGTGATCGCGCAGCTTCCGCTGATGCTCGTCGTGGTGTTGACGCTGCTGATGATTCAACTGCGCAGCTTCGCGCGCGTGCTGATGGTCGTGCTCACCGCGCCGCTGGGGCTCATCGGCGTGGTCGCCGGACTGCTGCTGTTCGGCAAGCCGTTCGGCTTCGTGGCGATGCTCGGCGTCATTGCGATGTCCGGCATCATCATGCGCAACTCGGTGATTCTGGTCGATCAGATCGAACGCAATATCGCCGCGGGCCAGGGGCGCTTCGATGCGATCGTCGGTGCCACGGTCCGGCGCTTCCGCCCGATCATGCTGACCGCCGCGGCGGCCGTGCTCGCGCTGATCCCGCTGCTGCAATCGGCCTTCTTCGGACCGATGGCGACCGCACTGATGGGCGGCATCACGGGCGCCACCGTGCTGACGCTGTTCTTCGTTCCCGCGCTGTACGCGACCGCGTTCAAGGTGCGGCACTTCGAACGCGGTGTGCGAACCGCGACCCCGACAATCGAATATACGTGGAGCTGATCGTGGGCACAGACTGCAACCCCGTCGACGGGCCGGCGCTCGCGAGCGCGCCGCATTTCGCCGCCGCGCCGGGTCGAGCGCGGGCAGCGGCGATCCATGGTTGGCGCGCGGCGTTCGGCGCGGCCGCGACGATCGCGCTTGGCGCCTGCTCGTTCGGTCCAAACGGCGAGCCGCCCGCGATGCCCTCTCCCGCCCATTACGGCGTCGAGCCTCAGCCCGCGCAAACGGTCGCCGCGCTCGGTGTCGCGCAGCATTTCACCACCGGCGCGCAGCCTGTGCCGCAATGGTGGCGGCTGTTCGAATCGACAGCGTTGAATGACCTCGTCGAAGAAGGTCTGCGCAACAGCCCGACGCTCGCTGCCGCCGACAAGCACCTGGCCGCGGCACACGAACAACTACGGGCACAGATCGGCGCCTCGCTGCTGCCGTCGGTCGATCTGGTCGGGCAGGCCTCGCGCGGGCGCGATCTTGGCATTCCGGTTCCCGGCGGGCCGAACACGCTGCTTTACAACGAGTTCATCGGCGTAGTCCAGGCGCAATATACGTTCGACCTGTTCGGCGCGGTGCGTAAAGCCAACGCGGCCCGATCAGCGCGTGTCGAGATCGACGCATATCAACGCGAAGCCGCGCGCCGCGCACTGGCCACCAACATCGTCACGGCGACGATCGCGGCGGCGATATTGCGCGCCGAGATCGACGCGACCGAGCGATTGATCGCGCTTGCGGGCGATCAGGCTCACGATACCGAACGGCATTACGAACTCGGATCGCTGACGCGCGGCGACGTGTCGACTGCGCGGCAAAGCATCGCCGCGCTCGAGGTCAGCGTGGCCGATCTGCGGCAACAGCTGACGGTGACGAGACATGCGCTTGCGGTGCTGCTCGGCCGCACGCCCGACGCGGCGCCGCCCGAGCCCGAGCTGGCGAGCCTGCACTTGCCGCAGGACCTGCCCGTCGTGCTGCCATCGGACCTGTTGCGCGCGCGGCCCGATATCGCGGCCGCCGAGTCGGCGCTGAAAGCCGCCGCGGACGACGTCGGTGTCGCGACGGCACAGCTGTTTCCGAGCCTGACGCTGACCGCCTCGATGGGACAAGGCGGGTTCAACTGGCCGCTCGCGCTGTCGGGCGCAGGCGCGATCTGGAGCATCGCCGCGACGATGTCGCAGGCGCTTTTTCATGGCGGCGCGCTCGTCGCACAGCGGCGCGCGGCAATCGACACCTACGAGGCCGCCGTGTTCGAGTACAAGCAGACCGTGCTGGCGGCGTTCGAAAACGTCGCGGACACGCTTGCGTCGCTCGAACACGACGCGCAGGCGCTCGACGCCGCGAGCGGCGCTGCCCGTGAGGCACGCGAGGCGTTCGACGATGCCACGTCACGTCACCGGCTCGGCGCGCTGCCCGCTGCATCCGCCCGCGGCGGCGAGCAGCAGTACGAAGCAGCGAGGCTCGAAGAAATCCGCCTGATCGGCCGGCGCCTGGCCGATACGGCGACGCTGTTTCAGGCGATGGGCGAACTGCCGGCGGGCAGCAGCCAGACACCTGACCATCTGGCCGGCAAGTGATCGGCCCGCCGCTGCCGACAGCGCCCGCTTGCGTTCAGCCGGCGCGTCCGCGCGGAACGCCCACAAGATAAGTCAGACCGATCGGCGAGCCCTGCACCGGCAGTGTGCCGATGTCCCATTCGAAGCTCTGCTGGTCCGGGATACTCGCCACCATCTCACGCAATTCGTCGGGGTTGTAGATGCGCAGCATCGACACGATGCCGTCGAACAGACACAGCAGCGGGATAGCCGGCAGCGCATAGGTGAGCGCTAGTCGCGACCAGCGAAACGGCCGGATCAGCGGAGTCAGCGCGAGCATCATCAGCGGCACCGCCAGGATGAACACGACACCGAGCAGCCGGTGGTCGGCACCCTCGACGATGACGATCGCGCGGCGCTTCATCACCGCGTCGGCGAGGATCGCCCGCGCATCGTCCGGCCGAAAATGGTGGAAAGCGTTGAACATCGTGCGCACACCGTCGAATCCCGATGGCACGTCCATCGCGTCCACCGGTTCGCTCACATAGGTGACGCGGCCGGCTGCCCCGGCGGATACGCGCTCGTACGCGGCGCGATTGGGATAGAAGTCGGTCAGCTGCACCGTCACGCGTCCGGACTGCGCGAGCAACGGTGCAAGCGTCAGCCACGGGCCGCCCCCGCCCGAGCATAGATCGACGATCCGGTCGTTGCCGACCCGCCGCATCGCTTCGCGCAGCTTGCCCGCGATGACGTTGAAGCCCTTGAGGTTATTCGCCAGGAAATGCAGCCAGTCCGTCCCGCCGTCACGGATCGCCCGTGGGCACCACGGCTGGTCTTCGATTTCGAGCAGATGCAGGCGTCGCATGATCACGCGGGCAACCGAGGTAACTGAAAACCGGCGGATTTCATAACGTGCCCTGGCAGTGTGCAACCGGGTAGACAGAGAAGGCCTGCACGCTAAACACCACGCCTGTCAGCCTTGGCGAGCGGCAACTTACTACCGAAGTTAAACGAGTCAACGCGTGGGCTTCTTAACGACGTCAGTCGACTATACGCTGAGCCGCGCCGACGACGTTAGCGGTTCGCATCCTGCATAATGACCACGCATGAGGATTTACCCGCATCATCCGCCGGACGGCGGCCGGGAGACGAGCGATGCAAAACGACAGACCGCCGCCGCGGCGGGTGACATATGAGAAAGGGATCCGGATCGGTGGCACCGGCTGGTTCGGCCGGTTGCTGACCATCGCCCTGAGCGCGATCTTGTTCGTGGTGGCCGCGATGCTGTCGATCGTGCTGTTCGCCGTGCTGTTCGCGGTCGGCACGATCGTCGTCGGGTATCTGTGGTGGAAGATGCGCGCGTTGCGCCGGCAGACGGTCGCGTATGGCGACGACGCCCGCACCATCGACATGGAGGTCGTCCACAAGGACCCGCCCGACGACGATTCCGCGCCACGCTGAGGCTCGGCTACGCGCGTGCCTCAAGCCGCAAGTGCCGCTTCGACCGCACTTACGTAATTGCGAAAGCCGGCCTGCCGCAGCGCCTCTCGCAGTCGCAGCAGTTCATGTCGCGTGGCTTCGCTGAGCGGCGCCCGAAGCGCGAGTGCAAGCGCACGGCCACGAGCCGCGAAAAGCTCGGACCACGGCAACGGTTCGCGCTGTGTATAGGCCTCGAGTGCGTCCACGTAGTGCAGCATGCCAGCAGGATCGCCCGCCCCCAGCATCGCTTCGACGGCGTCGCGGTAAAACCACAGGTGATTGTGGCCGACCGCGCCGAGGTGCAGCAGCGCCTCGCCTTCAGCCAGTAGCCGCGTACGCTCGCCGTTATCGTCAACCGCACGGCTCAGTGCGCTCAAGGCCTTTGGCCCGGAAAACTGAGTCCCTACCTCGCGTGAGATGGCGAGTGCTTCGCGCAGCGCCACCACTGCTTCACTACGGCATCCTTCGTCCAGTAACAGGCGACCCTGCATCTCCAGATTCTGCGCTTCGAAGCGGCGCGCACCCAATTGCCGGATCACCCGCATTTCCTGCACCAGATGCTTGCTGGCCGCCTGCGCATCGCCCAGTTCCTGGCAGGCGAACACCCCCAGCGTCTCCCCCAGCAATTGCGCGCGAGGCTGCCCGATCAACTCGGCGGCGCGGGCGGCGGCGCTTGCGTCCTCGCGAGCCTGACTTGCGTCGTTCAGATAAATGCGGCTGAAGCCCTGCATCGACAGATTGGCAACCTCGATGCGGCCGAACCCGTGTTCGCGGCTCATCGCGACGCATTCGCTGAAATGATGGAACGCGGTCCGCATGCGCCCCTGCGCATACGCCGCATCCGCCAGGCCGCCGAGCGCGCGAGCCTCTGCCTCGGGCAGACCGAGGCGCCGCGCGTAGCCAAGACCGCGCTCATGCTCGGCGCTGCAGGCGTCGATCTTGCCGAGCGGAAAGAGAATGTTGCCGCGCAGATAGTGGAGGCTTGCAAGCTCCGCCAGCCGGTTGTCTCGCTCCGCGATCTTTTGCGCTTGCGCGAGTAAGCCGAGTGCTTCGTCGAGACCCTCGCTGACACGCAGACCTTCCGCGAGCCCGAGTTGGCAGTCGCATCGGGCGGCGTCGTCGGTGGCGGCGGCGAGTGCGGTGCGGTACGTCACGATCGATCCTGCGATGTCGCCCAGGTCGCGCTGAAGTTCGCCCTTGCAGCAGCTCAGTGCATGGCGGTCCGCGTCCGACTGCGCGATTTCGATGCCGCGCTCGGCCAGCCGCAGCGCGGCTTCGAAACGATGGGCGGCACGCTGTGCGGCCGCCGCGCCCAGGTAGGCGTGCGGCGCGTGCTCGTCTTCGGCGCGGTCGAGATGCTGGGCGTGCAGCGTGACATCGCTTTGTGCGAACCATTCGGCCGCGCGCAGATGAAGTTCACGGCGGCGCGCGCGCAACAACGTCGAGTAAGCGCTCTCCTGGATCAATGCGTGGGCGAACAGGAAGTCGTCGCCTTCCGGCAGCACGAGTGCATTGACGAGCAGGCCGTCGCAGACGTAGCCAGGATCGTCCACCAGCTCTCGCAGCAGCGCGAGGTCGAAACGCTGACCGATCACGGCGGCCGCCTGGAACGCCAGGCGGTCACGGGGCGCGAGCCGGTCCATCCGCGCGAGCACGAGACTGCGGATCGACGCGGGCACGTTGCCGCCGCTGCCTTCTTCAGCGTTGCGCAGCAGTTGTTCGAGAAACAACGGGTTGCCGCCCGCGCGCTCGATGCAGGCGAGCGCGACGCGCTGGGTCGCATCGATGAAATTGCCCGCCAGGCTCAGGGCCTCGTCCTTGCGAAGCGGTCCGAGATCGATCGTCGCGAAGGGGGTGTCGCGGCAACGTGCGCGCCAGCCTGCATCGATCGGATCGCCTTCCACGCGCGAAGTCGTGACCAGCAGGCCCGTGCCGTTGGCAATGCCTGACGCGAACGCCGACAGGTAGCCGATGACTTCGGAATCGGCCCAATGCAGGTCTTCGACGACGATCAGCGTCGCCGCATGGGCGCAAGCGTCCTCGGTCAGCCTCACGGCGAGCGCCTGCTTGCCGCGCTTGCGCGCGCCGTGGTCCATGGCCTCGTAGATGGTTTGCCATTCGGCGGCCTGCGGGAGATCGAGGAAGTCGTGCAGAAACACGATCTGCTCGGCCTTGACGATACCTTGGGTCGCGACCTGCGCGGCGGCGGCCTGCCGCGCTTCACTCGATGCACCGGCCGGTAAGCCGAGCAGGCTTCCAATGATGGTTCGCACCGGATCCTGGCCCTTGCCGACGCCGAAATCGAGCACGAGGCTTCGATGGAGCGTGAAGCCCTGTGCCTGCGCATGGCGGCGCATCTCGTCGACGAGCCGCGTCTTGCCGATCCCGGCTTCGCCTCGCACATGAACGACATGCCCCGCGCGCCTTGCCATGCACGCATGAAGGATGCCGTGAAACTGTTCGAGCTCGGCTTCGCGTCCGACGAAGCGGCTGCGGCTCGTCCTGACGGGCTCGCTGCCAAGCGCGACGAGCCGCCATGCCCGCACCGGCGTGTCGATGCCCTTGAAGCGCCGCTCGCCGATTGCTTCGCAACTGGCGGCGTCGCCGAGCGTGCGCGCCGCGTCGTCGGATATCCAGGTTTCGCCGGCGGCCGCGGCTGCCACGAGCCGAGCGGCCAGGTTCACCGGATCGCCATGCACGGTGTAGTCCCGCGCGTCGGCGCGGCCCAGCGCGCCCGCGATGACCTCGCCGCTCGCAATGCCGATATGCGCCTGCAACGGCCGCCCGGTCTGCGCGGCCAGCCGCGCCAGGCCGTCGTGAATGTCGAGAGCGGCACGGGCGGCGCGCAGCGTGTCCGTCTCGTGCGAGCGGGGCGCGCCGAACAGCGCCATCACCGCGTCGCCGATGTGCTTGTCGATCGTGCCGCCATAGGCGAGCACGATCCCGTCGACCAGTGCCGTGTAGCGTCCGATCAGCGCGCGCAAGTCTTCGGGATCGAGCGAGCGCGACAGCATCGTGTAGCCGCAGAGATCGGCGAACAGAATCGTGACCTGCCTGCGCTCGTCCGCGGGCACCTCGTTGTCGGCGGACGTCTGGGGCGGTAGCGGCGCGGCTGCCGTTAGGGCGCCTGCCGCCGCGGCCAGAATGCGCTTACGGTGGCCGAGCGACTGTACCCCCAGCTCTTTCAGGTCCACGTCGGTCAGCTGCCCGAGCAGCGACATGTCGATGTCGTTTGCCGCGAACGCGTGGGCGTACTGCTCGAGCCCGAGGTCCCGCAGCCATTTCTCGATATCCATGTTCGTCGCCCCGCCTCCGATGCGTGGCCCCGCGGGCAAAAGCTCAGACGAATCGCGCGCCTGCCGGCCGCTGGTGTGAACGGCTCCGGAGCTGCATGGCCTTTGCGTGGAGTTCGCCAGGTACGGGGCCGATGAATAATCAGTGTAGGTGTCCGATAAGCACGCTGCATCGCGTTTGACAGCCGTTCGAGCCGCGCAGGATACTGGCTGGCGCGCCTCACGGCGCCCTTGCATTCGACCGGGAATCCACGTGAAGCCGGGCAAGACCGTTTCCGTCTCCGAGATTCCGCTGCGCTCGCGTTTGGCGGGTCTGCCAGGCGACGTGGCGGCGGGCGCCGTTTCGACGCTCGTCATGCTGTGCTATGCGATGAGCCTCGGCACGATGATCTTTAGCGCCGATCTTGCCCGCTACGCGATGCTGGGCGTGCCCACCGCGCTCGTGAGCTGCGTCGTCACGGCGCTCGTGATCGCCTTGACGAGTTCGATGCGCGTCAACATTGGCGGCCCCGACAGCAACGCCGCAGCCTTTCTCGCGGGCGTGGCGGCAGGGGTGGCCAGCAGCGTGCGCGCGGACGGCGGTTCACCGCAGACGCTGATCCTCACTGTGCTGATCGCCATCGCGCTCTGTTCGCTCATGACGGGCATCGTGCTCTATGCGATCGGCTCGTCGAAGCGCAGCCGCTCCTTGCAGTTCCTGCCCTATCCGGTGCTCGGCGGATTTCTCGCGGGCACGGGCTACCTGCTGCTCGCCGGGGCGTTCCGCGTGCTGACGGGCCAGCCGCTGCAGTGGCACACGCTCGCGTTGCTCGCGCACCTTCACTGGCTGACATGGGTTCCAGCGCTGGTCGTCGGCGTGCTGGCCACGGTGCTGATGCGCACGTGGCAGCACATTGCCGCGCTGCCGCTCACGCTGGCCTTCGGCGTCGTGCTTTTCTACGTTCTGCTGCAGGTTGCCGGAGTTTCGATCGACGACGCGCGCGGCATGGGTCTGCTGCTGCCGCGCGTCAAGCTGCACCTATCCGGGCTGCCGGAGTTGCACCTGGCCGCGAGGCTCGGACGGGGCGGCATCGACTGGTCGGCGGTCGGCGCGCATCTTCCCGAGAGTCTGGTGGTGACCTCGGTGTCGGCCGTGACGATCCTGATGAATTCAACGGCGATCGGCGCGGCCACCGGGGAGGACGTCGACCTCAATCGCGAGATGCGCGCCGCCGGCCTCGCCAATCTCGCGAGCGGACTGCTCGGCGGCATGGTCGGCTACCAGTCGTTCAATCGCTCGATGCTCAACGCGCGGGTGGGGGCAACGAGCCGGGTGGCGGGCGTGTTCGCCTCGCTCGCGTGTGTGGTCGTGCTCGCCACTTCGCCGGGCATCGTGGCGCTCTTTCCGGTGCCGGTGCTGGTCGGCCTTCAGCTCTTCATGGGGCTGCGCTTGCTCGTGCATTGGCTCGCGGGCGCCTGGACCAAGCTCAACTGGTATGAGTATCTGCTCGTGCCCGTGATTCTCGGCACTATCGCGGCGTACGGCGTGATCGTCGGCGTAGGGGTGGGCGTCGTTGCAGCGTGTGTGATGTTCACACTGCTCTACGGTCGGGTCGGCTGCATACGCATGGAGTTCGACCTGCGCGCGCGGACCTCGAATGTTGAGCGCAGCATCGAAGACACCCAGGCTCTGCGCGCAATCGGCCCCCAGGTATGCGGAATGTGCCTGCAAGGGTTTCTCTTCTTCGGCACGGCCAATTCGATTCTGCAGCGCCTTCGCGAGCGAGTCGGCGCCGGGAATCCGTCGCAGGTCCGCTACGTCGTGCTCGACTTTGCGGCGACACATGGCATGGATGCATCCGTATCCATCAGCTTCGTCAAACTCAGGCAGCTCTGCGCCGCAAGAAGCGTGGACCTCGTGTTGACCGCGCTGCCGCCGCGCTCGCGCGATCTGCTCGTGAAGACCGGCACGCTCAATCTGAAGATTCATGAATTCGATACGCTCGATGCGGGTCTCGAATGGATCGAAGACAAACTGCTCGCGTCGAACTCGCTCGCGATCGCGCATGGCGGCGATCTGCGGGCGATGCTCGAGCCGCATTTCACGGCCGGCGCGTTGAACGGCTTGATCGCGTGTCTGGAGGTGCAGGATCTGCTTTCGGGGCAGGGGCTGTTTCGTCATCGCGAGCCGGGCGACGCGCTGTATTTCGTCGAACAAGGACGTGTCGCGATCTCGCTGCCGCTCGGCGATGGCCGCTCGGCGCGTCTGCGCTCGTTCGGCCCGGGCACGGTCGTGGGGGAAATGGCGGTGTACACGCAGCAACAGCGCAGCGCGGATGTGATTGCCGAGGCACCGACGCGCGTGTACCGCCTGTCGATCTCCCGGCTGCTCGAACTCGAACAGCAGGATCCGGCGACGGCGCAACAGTTGCATCGGTTTCTCGTGAAGACCATTGCGTTGCGTCTTGCCGTTGCCGATGAGGCACTACGCGCGGCTTTATAAGCGGCAGCGCCCCTGACCGGCGGCGCCCTCAACCCGTCACCACGTCCCGCTAAACGCCTGCTGTACCTTGACGGGATCGGTCACGCCGTTGGCCACCAGCAATTGCGTCAACAATCGCGCCTTCTGCGGATTCAGATCGAGCGATGCGACGAAACCGCGCTTGTCGTCGTCCACCTCGACGTTGCGGTTCACGAACCCCGACACCAGTCGCGTCGAGCGAACCACCACGATGCCTTTTGCCGCCGCGCGGTCGAGCGCCGCAAGGGCTTCCTTCGACATGTCACCATCGCCTTCGCCGGCGACGACGATGCCCTTCGCGCCATCGGCGATCGCATGATCGATCTGGCGGCCATCCATGTTGCTATGCGCGTAGACGATATCGACGCGCGGCAATTGCCCACTCGCGGGCAGGCTCAGCGCGGCGCGCGTCGATTGCACGGCCGGCATCACGAAGCGCACGCTCGCCGGATCGACATAACCGATCGCGCCGGCATTCGGCGACGCGAACGCCTGTACCGCCGTGGTATTGGTCTTGGTGATCCAGCGCGGCGCGTGAATCTGGTCGTTCATCACGACCATCACGCCTCGGCCACGCGACTGCGGGCTCGCCGCCACTTCGACGGCTTCGTACAGATTGCCGGGACCGTCGGCGCTCGCGGAACCGCCCGGTCGCATCGAGCCGACCAGCACCACCGGCTTGTCGGAGTGCAGCACGTTGCTCAGGAAGAACGCCGTTTCCTCGATCGTATCGGTGCCGTGCGTAATCACGATGGCGTCGGCCTCGTTCCGCTCGAAGACCTCGTCGATCCGCCGCGCAAGCTGCAACCAGATCTTGTCGCTCATGTCCTGCGAGCCGACGTTCGAAATCTGCTCCGCGCTGATGCTCGCGAGCTTCTCGATGCCCGGCACGCCGCGCACCAGTTCCTGCCCCTTCACGTTGCCCGAGTTGTAGCCGATCGCCGAACGGGGATCGGCGGTTCCCGAGATGGTGCCGCCGGTGGCCAGCACCAGAACACGCGGCGTTGCCGTGACGGCGCTTGCCTGTTGCGATGGCGCGTCGGCAGCCTGTGCGCAGGTACCCGCGGCAAGTGCCGCGATCAGCAGTGCCGCCGAACCGCACAGCCGCCTTGCTTTTCGATCGATCGTGTTGCCGTTCATCTTTCTCTCCTCCATCGTTTAAAAGAGTCGCGTGCGTATGCACGCGACCTGTGACCGGAACAACCTTCGTCGCTCATGCCGCCGACGACATCTTTCTTGGTTGCGTCAGCATGGCGGGTTGAAGAATCTCGTCGAGCTGCGCCTGACTCAACAGCCCTTTGTCGATCACGATCTGCGCGACGCTTTTGCCCGACGCAAGCGCTTCCTTCGCGACTTCGGTCGAGTGCGTATAGCCGATGTACGGGTTCAGCGCGGTCACGATGCCGATCGAGCTCTCGACGATCGCGCGCAGCCGCTCGCGATTCGCGGTAATGCCGTCGACGCATTTCGACGCGAGCGTGAGGCACCCTGCGCGTAAATGGGCGACGCTCTTGAACAGGCTGTGCGCGATGATCGGCTCGAACGCGTTGAGCTGGAGCTGCCCCGCTTCGGCGGCGAAGCTCACCGTCACATCGTTGCCGATGACTTCGAACGCGATCTGGTTGACGACCTCCGGAATCACCGGATTCACCTTGCCCGGCATGATGCTCGAACCCGCCTGCACCGGCGGCAGGTTGATTTCGCCGAGGCCCGCGCGAGGACCGCTCGAAAGCAGGCGAAGATCGTTGCAGGTCTTGGAGAGTTTTACGGCGACGCGCTTCAGTACGCCGGAGAGCTGCACGAACGAACCGACATCCTGCGTCGCTTCGATCAGATTCGGCGACGTGGTCAACGCAATACCGGTTATTTCGCTCAAGTGCCTGCATGCAAGCTGCGCGTATTCCGGATGTGTGTTGATGCCGGTGCCGATCGCCGTCGCGCCGAGATTGATCTCGCAGATGAGCTGGGCCGCTTCCTTCAGCCGCTCTTCGTCTTCGCCGAGCATCACAGCGAAGGTGCTGAACTCCTGGCCGAGCGTCATCGGTACGGCGTCCTGAAGCTGCGTGCGGCCCATCTTCAGGTCGTTGCCGAATTCCACCGCCTTGCGTTCGAACGATGCGCGCAACACGCCCATCGCGTCGACCAGTTGCATGATGCCCGCGTACGTGGCGATCTTGAGCGCGGTCGGATAGACGTCGTTGGTGCTCTGGCCGAGATTCACGTCCTCGTTCGGATGGAGAACCGCGTATTCGCCGCGCTGTTGCCCGAGATGTTCGAGCGCGAGATTGGCGATGACCTCGTTCGCGTTCATGTTGGTCGACGTGCCCGCGCCGCCCTGAATCACGTCGACGACGAAATGCTCGTGCGCGGTGCCTGAGCGCACTTGCCTGCATCCGTGCACGATGGCCTGCATCTTTACTGCGCTCAATAGGCCGAGATCGTAATTCGCGAGCGCGGCGGCTTCTTTCACGCTCGCCAGTGCGTTGACGAGGTTCGGATACACGGAGATCGGAATACCCGTGATGGGAAAGTTTTGCAGCGCGCGCAGCGTGTGTACGCCGTAGTACGCGCTCGCGGGCACGGCGAGATCGCCGAGAAGGTCGTGTTCGATACGTTCGGTCGGTGCAAGCATGATTACCTCTCAGGTTCTGAAATCGACAGGCGAGCGGGGTCATCCGGCACACCTCGTGTGCAGGTCCGTCGCATTGACTGGGTGATGCGGTTGGGTTATCGAGGCGGCGCTGTCGCGCAGGCGACACACTGCTTCGCGAGCACGTCGGCCGGATCGACCACGCTCACGCGCGCGCCGTTCGCGCCGATCACATACGGCTCGCGAATCAGCAGCGGCAGTTCCGTGCAGCCGAGAACGATCACTTCGACGCCGTCGGCGATAAGCCCGTCGATCGCCGCGGCGAGGTCTTGCCGGCACTGCCCCGCCGTAAATCCGGCCTTCACGCCTTCCTTGCCGTAGATCGCGTCCATCACGCGCGCCTGCAGCGCGGGTGCCGGGACGACCTGCCGCAAGCCGTGCGATTCGAGCGCCTTTTCGTAGACGCCGCTCGCGAGCGTGCCGGAAGTCGCGAGCACGCCGACCGAGCGCAGCGCGGGGAACGACTCGCGCAGATAACGCACCGTCACCGTCAGCATATTGACGATCGGCACGCCGAGATAAGGCTGTATCCGCTCGACGAAAGCATGCGCCGTATTGCACGGGATCGCGATCAGATCCGCGCCGCCCGTTTCGAGTTTCCTGCAGGTCGCATAGAGCGAGATGGTCGGGTCGGGTCCATCGCCGATCAGATTCTCCGTGCGATCCGGGATCTGCGGGTTCTGCTCGACGAGCAGCTTGATGTGGTCCTGATCGCGCCGCGCGGGCGTCGCGCGCACGATCTTGTGAATGAAATCGACGGTGGCCGCCGGACCCACGCCGCCCACCACGCCGACCTTGAAGATCGTCTCGGGCGTGTGGTACTGGCCGGACATCACGTACTGCGCATAAGCCAGGTTCGAATCGACGAGCGGCACGCGCAACGCACCGAGTTCGTCCGCGACCAACGCGATCTCGGTGAGCCCCGGCACGATGACGTTGGCGCCCTGTTCGATCAGGTCCTCGCACGCCGCCCGCAGCAACTCGGCCGGACGGCCACGCAGATTGCCGCTCTTCACGCCATCCTCGCCATAAACGGCCTCGGTGACGAAATCGATGCCGTCGCCGATGCGCGGGTGGATCACTTCGAACTCGGGCGCCGCGAAGTACTTTTCGAACAGGCGCCTGCGCCGCGTATGCGCCGACGCGAGCACGCCCACGCGGCGCACCGCGGGGAATCTTCTGCGCACGTGGCTGCGCACCGCATCGATCATGTCGACGATCTGCAGCGGCGAATTGGCCTTCAGTTCGTCGATGAACGTGTGACTCAGGAAGCACGGCAGCACGACCGTCGTCACGCCGCGCTTCTCGAAGCTGCTGATCAGATCGAAGATGTACAGCTTGCGCTGCGTCAACGTCTCGCTGTCGGCATCGGCGCTGCGAAACGGCTGCTGCTCGAAAATCGCATCGAAGTGCTCGGCGTCGCGCGTGGCCGGCGTCGATTTGATCAGTTTGAAGAACACGTCCGCGCTCGCGAGCGGGCCGAGCCCGCCCACCACGCCGAACTTGCGCGCGCTCGTGGCAGACGTTGCGTCGATGCCGCTCATTTCGTCTCGCCTTCGAGCCGGCCGAACGAAGCCGTCGCCATCGCCGTGCGGCGTTCCTGCCGCGTCACGCGCTGGCCCTCCCACTTCGCGATGGCTGCCGTCGCGATGCTGTTGCCGATCACGTTGGTCGCCGTGCGCCCCATGTCGAGAATCTGGTCGATCGCGAGCACCAGCACGACGCCCGATGGCGGCAGATGGAACATCGGCGCCACGGCCGCGACGACCACCACCGAGCCGCGCGCGACACCCGCCATGCCTTTGCTGCTCACCATCAGCACGAGCAGCATCACGATCTGCGTGCCGATCGGCATGTCGATGCCGAACGCCTGCGCGATGAAGATTGCGGCGAAGGCCTGATACATCATCGAGCCGTCGAGATTGAACGCATAGCCGAGCGGCAACGTGAAGCCGACCACTTTCTTGTCGACGCCGAATTCCTCCAGCTTCTCCGTCAGGCGCGGATACGCCGCCTCGCTGCTCGCGGTGGAGAACGCCAGCATCGCGGGTTCGCGGATCGCCTTGAGCAAGGCCCAGACCGGCTTGCCGAGAAACGCGTAGCCGGCGAGGATCAGCGCCGCCCACAGCAGCGCGAGCCCCGTATAGAAGCTGGCGACGAGCTTGCCGTACGTCGTCAGCACGTCGAGGCCATGCACCGTGATCGCCGATGCCAGCGCGCCGAACACACCGACGGGCGCGAGACGCATCACATAGTCGGTCAGTTTCAGCATGGTGGGCACGAGCCCTTCGACGCCCGCGATCAGCGGCGCGACGCGCGGGTCGGACTTGATCACGCTGAGCACGATGCCGAACATCACCGAGAAGACGAGGATCTGCAGGATATCGTTGCGCGCCATCGCATCGACGATGCTGGTGGGGAACGCGTGTGTGACGAAGTCCTTGAAGTTCAGGCTCGACGTGTTGAGCCCGGTGGCCACGTCAGCGCTCGTCTGGGACATGTGCAAGCCCGCGCCTGGTTGCAGCAGATTCGCGAGCACGAGGCCGAGCGCGAGCGAGAACAGCGACGCGCACAGGAACCACGCGATCGAGCGCAGACCGATGCGGCGCACGTCGCTCGTGCCTTCCATGCCGGCGAGACCTGACACGAGCGTGGCGAACACCAGCGGCGCAATGATCATCTTCACGAGCCGCAGGAAGATATCGGTGACGATGGAAAAGTAGCCTGCGATCTCCTTCGCCTGCGCGGCATCGGCCGCCGTGCGATGGCAGACATAACCGACGGCCACGCCGAGCAGCATGCCGGCGAGGATATAGAGGGTAAGCCGATTCTTCATGTGTCTCCGTCCTGAGATTATTTGTGACTGGACGGAATTCTAGAGACGGCAGAAAAGACGTGAATGCTAGTGTTGCATACGGCTATGCAAGTTTCGCATAACGCGGGATAACCCTATCGGCGCTATTCGGCTGACCCCGACGAGGCCCGCAGATGCCGCCACAGCGTATCGAGCAGTTCAGTGCGGTTCGTGAGGTCGCGATACACGCGCAACTCCAGCTCCAGTTGCCATTCGGAGCGGCCGGCGGCGACAAGCTGGCCGCTGTCGAGTTCGGCGGCGATCGAGCTCTTCGGCAGCCAGGCGACACCCTCGCCTTCCAGCACGAGCTTCTTCACGACCTCGGCCATGTCGGATTCATAGTGAAGATGCAAGGCGGGCGATGCTTTGCTCTGCTCCATCAGCAACGCGAAGCAGCGCCCAAAGTAGCTCGTCTCCGTATAGGCGATGAACGGCATCGGATGTTCGATCACGCCGGGCAGACGGTACACGTGCGCAAGCCGCTGATTGGGCCTGCATACCGGCATGAAAGTATCGACGCCCACGGTCACGCATTCATACCTGGTCGGATCGAGATGCAACGGCAGCTGCGGATGGTGATAAGCGAACATCAGCTCGCAGTTGCCGTTGACCAGCATCAGTATCGAATCGTGCACGTTCGCCGGAATCACGCGCGCGCGCACTTCGCCGACATGCCTGGACAGCGTGCGCAGCCACGCGGGCAGGAAGTTGAGCGCGATCGTGTGGCCGGCTGCGATCTGCAGGCTCGTGCCGGCGATGCGCTGTTCGGTGCGAATGATGGCGCGCGTGTCGAACAGCTTGTCGAGGATGTCTTCGGCCGCGTCACGAAACAGTTGCCCTGCCGGGGTCAGGGTCGGCGGAAAGCCGCTGCGATCGACGAGATCGGCGCCGACCCATTGTTCGAGCGACTGGATCCGTCTGCTGAAACCCGATTGCGTGACGTTGCGAAACTCCGCCGCCCGGGAAAAGCTTTGATAGCGGGCGAGCGCGATGAAGTCTTCGATCCACTTGATTTCCATCAGCCATCGGTCTCCGATCCGGCGACGAATGGACTCGCCGCTGCGCCCGCGATTCTACGCCTGGCCGTGCCGCACGCTGACTATCGGACCGGCGTCAAAAACGCCATGCACAGGTACTTGATCACGAGGTAATCAACGATCCCGTAGTGCGAGCCCTCCCTGCCGAGACCCGACTGCTTCACGCCGCCAAACGGCGCGACTTCGTTGGAAATCAGGCCGGTATTGATGCCCACCATTCCATATTCGAGTTGCTCCGCCACGCGCCAGATGCGGCCGATATCGCGCCCTGGCGCGCCAGGTGCAGCAGGCAACGGGAGAAACCGTGAAAGTGGCCTTTGCCGATCGGGGTTCCCCGGGCGAAGCTCCTGCGCAGGCCGCGCGCGCTCAGGGAATTGATCTCCAGGTGGTCAAGCTCGATGAAGCGAAAAAGGGTTTCGTGCTGTTGCCACGTCGATGGGTAGTCGAGCGCAGCTTCGGATGGCTCAACCGCTTTCGACGCCTCGCACGGGACTGCGAACGCTTGCCCGAAGCACTCGCAGGTCTGCATTTTGTCGTCTTCGCCATGCTTAGGCTTGTCCATGCAACCCCAGTACTTCGGAGTTCCTGACACCGTCTGGCAAGTTTTATAGCACGCGGTGCGTTTGGCAAGCCTGCGGCCAGGAAAGGGACCGTCTCAATCGCTTAACAGAACGCCATATCCCGGCGACTTCGCAGAGATGTTCAGCTTCCTCAAGCAGTACCACAACAGCGCGGAATTGCTGCTGATCACCGGGCGTCCGACTTCCGTCTCGATCGAAGCGATCACGCTACTCACCCGAATGCCCGCGCAACTGATCAGCAACGCGTCAAAATCGCCCGGTAGTCGCGTCGCGATGTCGGACCAGACCTCGGGCTGCACCGTGCCCTGCTCGAAAGGCGTGCGGCACGCGCGGCTCGCTTCGGCGACGACACTCAGCCCGCGTTGCTCGAAAAATGCCTGCTCCGCCGCGACTACGCGTTCGCCGTAAGCCGTCACGAGTCCCAGCTTCTTCGCGCCCAGCGCGCCGCACGCGGCGAGCACGGCCTCGATCGTCGTGACCGCCGCGATGTTCGTCGCCGCCGTCACCCGCGCATTGATCGCGTCAGGACCGTTCACGACGCCCGCCGCCGTGCAATTCGTCGCGATCAGGTCGACCTTCGCGTCGGCGAGCAGTTGCGCGTGCTGTTCGATGTCGTCGATCAACGTGCGATCGGATTCGATCGACGTGTCGCGAAACGGCAAACGCGTCGTGACGAATTGCACGCCGTCGGGCGCCATCGCCTGAATCTCGAAGTCGCACAGTCCACCCGACGGGTACAGATGCCCGATACGCGCGAGATGACCGAACCCGATGCTCATGCTTGCCCCTTGCGAATTGCGTTAGTCGAAGAAGGTCGTGCGCGCCGCCATCGGATGATGGATGTTGCTGCCCTCGAACGGCGGAAATCGTTCGAAGTCCTGCCGCATCGCGTGGCGCACCGGCGAGTGCATCGCCTCGGTAATCGCCCGTGCGCTGTCGAACATCAGCTTGTTGCGCTGCATGTAGTGCACGCGCGTCCATGGCATCGCGTCGAGCCAGTCGATGCGCGTGAAAATCTCGATCTCGCGCACGCCCGGAAAGTCGAACATGATCTGCGGATGATGCGTGAGGTAGTAGTTGATCCATTCGTCGAAGTCGAGCGCGTGGCCCGGGTAGTGCACGAGGAACTGGCATGGCAGGCTGCCTGCTGGCACGCGCGCGTCGGCATCGGCCACCGGAAACGGACGGCGCAGCATCGCCTGCTGCTCCACGCGGCATCCGGCGAAGCTCGCGAGATTGGCCGCGGCGAGCGCCTGCAAATGGCCGCCTGCCGCGATCGGCGCTTCGAGATCGAACACCGAGTCGTAGTCGAGTTGCATCGCGAAGATCGGCGACGCGCCGTCCCGCGTGTAGTAATCGTCGGCGGATTCCGGCGTGTAAAGGCGGGAGCGGCGCAGCGCGGGCGTCGAGTTGACGATCGCGGCGATGCGTTCGAGGTCGTCAGCGCTGATGCATGCCGCCGGGTCCGGATGCACCCAGGTCACGAGGTAAGAGAACTGCATGATTCGAGATGCCTCCTTGCGTGCCGACGCGTTCACAACGCGAGCAGAATGGTTTGAATGCGTTCGCGCCGTTGCGCGAAATCGGCTCGCGAATCGCCATCGAACGTGAGTGCGAGCATCAACGCAATGCGCAACTTGTGCGGCGCGAGATCGCCGCCCGCGACTACGCCGTCGCGTGCCAGAAACGCCTGAGGCGGCACCACGCCACGCGCCGCGCGGCTCGACTGCACGACCACGACACCGGCCTCAACCGCCTTGCGATACGCGCCCGCCTCGGCTGCCGCCGGCCGTCCCGGCACCAGTCCCGCGCTGATGATGCCGGCGCTGCCTGCCGCGACCAGCGCGTCGATCGCCACACCGTCGGCACCCGCATACGAGATCGCGATATCGACGCGCGGCAGCGCGAATGGCGCATCCGCTTCCAGCAGCGCTCGTGAGAACCATGCGGATTCGCTACCGCGACGCGTTGCAATCGCACCGCGCCGCCACGCAACACGCGCGTCGGGCTCGACGCGCGCGAGCGGACCGTAGCCCGGCGACTCGAACGCGTTCAGTTCGAAACTGGCCGCCTTGGTCACGTCGCGCGGCGAGAACAGCCAGCCGTCCATCGCGACCAGCACGCCGTGTGCCGCGCTCAGTGGATCGCGCGCTGCCGCAATCGCGCCGCGCAGGTTCGCGAGCACGTCGCTGCCCGCGGTGTTTGTGGGCCTCTGCGCTCCCGTGACGATCACCGGCCGCGCGATGTCGAGCACGAGTTGCAGGAACCACGCGGTTTCTTCGAGCGTCGCCGTTCCGTGGGTCACGATGAACCCTGTGATGGACGGATCGGCGAGCGCCGTGTGCCGTATCAGCCGAGCGAGTTCCACCCAGTCCGCCGGCCGGATCGCCACGCTGCCGAGGCTGCGAAACGTGACGGGTAGCAGTTCGACGTCGGGCGCGAGCTCGCCGAGCGTCGCGAGCAGGGTGTCGATCGGATGCACGACGCCGCTTTCCGAATACTCGACCCAGTCGAACGGGCCACGCGCGTGCATCGCAAATGTGCCGCCCGTACCGATCACGGCGATTTTCGGCCCGCGCGCGGTTTTGGTTGCAGTCGATAAAAAGCTCATCGTCTCAGCGGCGCAGCCGAACGTAGAGATTGCCGCCGTCGATCCGGACTTCATGGCGCCGCGTATCGCGCACGATCGGCGTGGTCGTGCCCTTGCCCGTGCGCACGTCGACGAGGCCAGCGTGTAATGGACATTCGATCTCGTGACCGTCGAGCAGGCCCTCGCTCAGCAACGCGTTGCCGTGCGTGCAGATATCGTCGAGCGCATGGATTTCGCCGGCGACGCGAAACAAGCCGACCTTCACGGTGTCGATCGTAACGCCCAGACAATCGTTACCGTCAAAACACCGATCGAACTCGCCGACCAGATGCCACACGTCGGTGGCCATCGATAGCGCCGGCGCCCCGCCGCTCGCGAACGCCGCCTCAGCCGCGTGCGCAGGCGCGTGAACCGTGCGCCCGCATACCGAGGCAATAGGAATGACCTTCATAGCGCATAGTCCTTTTGCAGATTGATCACGTCATGACGCTGCATCGCGCCGATCAGGTCCGCGACGCGCGCGAGACCGCGCTGCTCGCAGAACGCACGCAGCCCGTCGATCACGCGCGGCATCGCGTTCGGCGTAATGAAGTTGGCGGTGCCGACCTGGACCGCTGCGCAGCCCGCGAGCATGAATTCGATCGCGTCTTCCGCCGTGCTGATGCCGCCGCAGCCGATCACGGGAATCTCGACGGCCTCGGCGCACTGGTGGGCCATGCGCAGCAGAATCGGCCTGGTCGCGGCGCCGGTCAGGCCACCCATCACGTTCGCGACGCGCGGCCTGAAGGTCCGCACGTCGATCGCCATCGCCAGAATCGCGTTGCAGCACACGAGTGCATCGGCGCCGGCGGCTTGCGCGGCGAGCGCGACTTCGACCAGGTTGCCGGCGTTCGGCGTCATCTTGACCCACACGGGGACGCGGGTGCTCGACTTCATCGCGCGCACGACCTGATACGTCGCCTCGGGGTCCATGCCGAACGCCTTGCCGTTCTTTTTCAGGTTCGGACACGACACGTTCGCCTCGATCGCCGCAATGCCGCTCGTACCGATGCGCCCCGCCAGCTCGCCGAACTCGGCCGCCGAATTCGCGGAGATGCTGCCCACGATCGGCGGCGTATAGCGCTGGTAGAACGGCACCGTCGTATTGATGTAATAGTCGGCGCCCTTGCTCGGAATACCGATCGAAAACAGCGTCGCGTCCTTGAACTCGGCAACCCGCGGCGGCGGTACGCCTTCGCGAATGTCGGCGGTGATCGTCTTGGTGACGATCGCGCCGAGGCAATTGAGATCGAACACGCGCGCGTTGCCGTCCGCGAAAGTGCCGGACGCGGGCATGACGGGATTGGCGAGCGTGAGTCCGCCCACCTTGACGCTCAGATCTACCATGATGCCGTTTCCTGCAAATCGAACACGGGGCCCTCCCAGCACACGCGCCGGAAGGTCAAACGGTCGGAATCGGCATGCGCGCGGAATGGACGCACGCACGCATAGCACGAGCCGAGTCCGCAACCCATGTGCTGCTCGATCGCGGTTTGTCCCGCCACGCCCCACGACTTGCCGAGCTTCTGGAGCAGCATCAGAAGCCGGTTCGAGCCGCAGGTGGACAGGAAGTCGAACGGCGCTTCGGCGTGCAGCGCTTCGAGTTGCGCTTCGACGCGCGCGAGATCGCTGCTGCCGTCTTCGTCGGTGACGATATGAACCGTCGCGCCCGCCACGCGCAAACGCTCGGCGGACATCACCACGGCCTGGCTGCGCGCGCTTAGCACGGCGCTCACGCACGCGCCCCGCGCGACGGCATGCGCCGCGAGTGGCGCGAGCGTCGCAAGGCCTACCCCGCGCGCCAGCAGCAAGACATGGCGCGTCTCTTCAGGCAATTCGAAGCCACGACCGAGCGGTCCGAGCGCATCGAGCGTGTCGCCTGGCCGCAACGTCGCCAGCCCTTGCGTGCCGATACCCTGCACCTTGTAGAGAAACTCGACGGTGCGCCGCAGCGGATCGGCGCCGTAGACGCTCATCGGCCGGCGCAGAAACGACGTGCCCGCGGCGCCCGGCGGGCACGCGAGATGGAAGAACTGGCCCGGTTGCGCGAGCGCGGCGCCGATCGGCGCGGCGACGATCATGTGACGATACTCCGCGTTGACGGGTATGTTCTGCAGCACGCGGCACGCGTGCTCGGCGATATCGAGCGCGACACTACCGCGGCAAGAATCCGTACGGGTCGCGCAGGGCGACGCAATGACTTCTGTCATGACTGATTGTCCTCGGTGCGGTCGACGCGCAGCGCGTCGAGGTCCGCGAAATTGCTGGCGATCGGCAGCGGCCCATCCGCCAGGGTCATCATGTGGAGCGCTTCGAATTTCATGTAACTGATCAGCCAGAGGCCGCTCGCCGCGTCGCGCCGGTAGTGTTCGGTCGTGACCGCGCCCAGCCACACCGCCCCTGCGCGCGTGTCCGCGTCCTCGCGCAGCGCCACCTGCATCAGCCGCCAGTTCGCCTGCGCCACGCCGCGCGCGACATCCACCTTGAGCGTCTCGCTGACGTAGTAGTGCATCGCGAAGCGCCACGGCGAGTTGAGAAACCAGCGCTCGATCGCTTCACGTCCGACGAGGTCGCCGCCGAAACCGTTGCCGCCCGCCCAGACGGCATCGCCGGTGAAGCAGGCCGCTTGCTGGCGTGCGATGTCCGCGAGCGCTTCGCGGTCGAGCTTGCGGTAGTCGCCACCGTACTTCGCGTCGGCGAGCGCGCCGTAGTGCGCCTTGAGTGCGCGAATCGCTTCGATCGATTCGAGCCGTTCGACGCGTGCCGCGAGCGCTGCCATCTGCGCGCCGCTGTATGTGGGCGTGTCGTTGCGGGTACGTGCGTCGGCCACTCCCCTCGAGATCGCGCTCATGCGGCAAGCTCCTTGAGCGACGTGCCGGGGTCCGCGAGGCGCGCGACGTCCACGGGCATCGCGCTGGCGACAAGCTTTTCGAGGAAGCGTCGCTCACGGCCCGCGTTGACGAGCACACCCGCGACGATGCGACCGTCGCGCACGCTCAGCGCCGCGCAGGGTCCAGCGCCCGGTTCGCCGCGCAGCACGACCTCGTCGCGCGGATCGGGCTGGCCGACGACCTGGATGTTGTTGCCGAGCTGATCGGTCCACATCCATGGCGTTTCGCGATACGCCTGCGCGCGGCCGATCAGGGTCTGCGCGACCGCGAGCGCCTGGTTCTCGGCATTGCGCCACGTTTCCTGACGCAGACCACCGCGCTCGCTCTCGCCATCGAGCACATGCGCGACGTCGCCGACCGCGTAAAGCCACGGCGCATGCGGACTGCGGCAGGTTTCGTCGATGTCGACGCCCTGGCGTCCCGCGAGCCCCGTGCCCGCGAGAAACGCCGGCGCGCAATCGACGCCGATCGCGATCAGGATCGTGTCGGCGGCGACGTCGAAGGCTTCGCGTGATCGCGTTTGCGCGGTGTCGACGAGTTTGCAACGCACGACATAGCGCGTGCCGTCGGTGGCAAGTTGCGCCGCTTGCGCTGCGTCCCCGATCGACTCGACGGCGACCCCCAGTTCCACCCGCACGCCGCGCGCACGATGCTCGCGCAGCAGCCATTCGGACATCACGGGGGACAGGCAGCGGGCGAGCACGCGCTCGCCCGCTTCGAGCACCGTCACCGGCACGCCAAGCTCGAGCGCCGACGACGCCACTTCCATGCCGATCACGCCTGCCCCGATGATGGCGAGGCCACGGCTCTCGCGCAGCGCGCGGCGCAGCGCGAGGCTATCGTCGACCGTGCGCAGCAGGTGTACGCCGGGCCGGTTCGCGCCGGGAATCGCGCCGTCGCGCGGCGCGCCGCCCGTCGCCACGACCAGGCGATCGAACCGCACTTGGGTGCCGCTCGCGAGTGTCAGCACGCGCTCAGTCGCATCGAGCGCGACCGCACGTTCGTGCAGGCGGTCGATGCGCGCGTCGCGCAACGCCGACGGCTCCCAGAACGCTGCGGGCGCCAGAACGAGGGGCGACGCCGCGAGCGTCGGCTCGGTTTCGCTCGTCAGCCATTCCTTCGAGAGCGCGGGCCGCTCGTAGGGCGGATGACGCTCGTCGCCTACGAGCGTGATGCGCCCCGCGAAGCCCAGCGACACGAGATGCTGCACGACGCGTCCGCCAGCATGGCCCGCGCCGACGACGACGACGTGCTTCACGACATCCGGTTCAAATGGATCGTGCTTCATGATTCGATCTCACACACTGGTCCCGGCGCGATACAGCACGCCCTTGGCGCCGACGCACGTAAAGCGACGCGGCTCGCGCGGCGGAATCAGGATCGCCTCGCCCGCGACGAGCCGGTAATGCTCGCCGGCCGCATCGATATCGAACCGGCCTTCGAGAATCGCGACGACTTCCTCGCCGCGCGCTCCCGCTGCCTCGTCGCGCACTTCGCTCGGCTCGAACACCGCGAACTCCGTGCTCAACAGCGCGCCTTGCGCGCGCACCGTTTGGCTCGCCGCGTGCGGATCGCGCCAGCGCTCACCTGCCTGAACTGCCGTGCATTGCGCGATGTCGCCGGCCAGATTGTCAGCGCGATTATTCATTTGCGTCCCTCATCATCGATTGGCGAGCGGGTAATACGGCGTGTCGTCCTGCGCGCCATATTCCGCGCGCGGCGGCGACACCACGTTCAAGCGCATGCTCACGCCTTGCGCGCCGTAGCAGTTCTTACCGTAGTGACTGAGGCCTGCGGGAATGATCATCGCGTCGCCTTGCGCGAGCGTGCGCTCGACGTCGGGCGTGTCCGGCCGCACCTCGAAGATCGAGCACGAACCGAGCACCTGCAGCGACGCTTCCTCGCCGTGATCGTGCGCCTTCGCGGGCAGATTCGTGCCCTCCTGCTCGACGAACTTGATCACCGCAACACTCATCGTCGCGCCGATCATCGTCTTCATGTACAGGCCGTTTTCGACCACGGTCTTCAGGCCGTGATCGATGCCAAACACGCGGCATTTCGCCATTTGCTGTCTCCTTCAGGTTCAGACCGGACGCACCGGCCGATCGCGTCAACGCTCAGGGCAGCGGACGCATGACAAAAGTCTCGTCGGCGCGAAAACGCGCGGACTCGTATCCGTCGATGACGGCCGGCTGGTTATAGAACTCGATTGCAGGCGCGATCTCGGCCAGCGACAGCAGCAGGTACATCAAGGTCTTCGCTCCGGGATGCTCGTCGAGCGTCGCGAGCGCGTAGCCGTTCAGATATGCGACAACGTCGTCGACCTGCGGCAGGATCGCGTCGCGAAACGCAAGAATGGCTTCCATGCCGACCGCGTGGCGTTGCGCGTTGCGTGCGGTTTCGGTCTCGAGCGCCCAGATCTCGACGAACGGCGCGAGCGACTCGAAACCCGCGGGCAATGTGCGGGCGACGGGCGCTTTTCTGCTGACGAAATTGACCGGCTGGGTAGGCATTGCGGTGCTCATGTTCGATTCCTGGTTAAACCGTCGCACCGGCCGCGACGCCTTGCGCCAGCATCCGTTCGACGACGTGATACGCGTGGCGCACCAGCAGTTCGTTGTCCTGCAACACCATCACTTTTTTCGCGCCCGTTTCGGCCGCGCGTTGCGTGCGTTCGAGCGTGCTGAAGTCTTCGAGCAGCACGTCGCGCAGCGCGACTTTCATGTATTCGAGGAAGAAGCGGCCGCCGGGCGTCGTCATTTCGGGGTAGTACACGCGTGCGTCGACGAGCGTCTGGTTGTGCGAGATCGGACGGAAGTTGTACGCCTGGCAATAGTTCGGACGCAGCGAAACGTAAAAGTCCGGGAACACGATGTTCATGTCGAACAGCCAGTTCGGGCTCCTTGTCCAGTTCACGCCTGACGGCAGCGTGTCGAGCGCAAACGCGTGCTTCGCGCTGCCGATGCCCGCGCGCAATGCCGCCGCCGCGATCGGGCGTTTATGTCCCTGCTCGGACAACGCGTTCTGCGCGGCGGCGCCGCCCTCGGTCACCGCCTTCGGGTTGCCATAGACGGACTTCTGGTTGCCCGCCAGCGAGAGCCGCCGATGAAATTCGCCGCACAGCGCGTCGAGCGGCGGCATGCTTTCGTTGTCGCTTTTGTCGATCGCGTCCGCGATCGAATTGCCGTGCACATAGGCGACGTGATACGCCTCCTGGAACGCGTCGAGCGCGAGCTTCCAGTTGCAGTTGACGACCGTTTGCCAGCCGAAGCCGGCGGTGAGCTTATCGAACGGATAGCCCTCGATGTCGCCGAACATCGGCCTCATGTAATCCGCGAGCGAGACCGGCGGATTCGGGTCCATGTTCACGAAGATGAAGCCTTGCCACACGTCGCACGCCACACGCGAGAGGCCGAACTGCTCGCGATCGAGACCGAAGAAGCACTTCTCGTCGGGCACACCCGTGAGTTTGCCGTCGAGGTCGTAGGCCCAGCCATGAAACTTGCAGAAGAATTTGCGGGTGTTGCCGCACTTGTCGTAGACGATTTCGTTCATGCGGTGCGCGCACACGTTGTGCATGGCGCGGATCTCGCCCTGACGATTGCGCACCACGATGATCGACGTGTCGCACGCGGCGAGGTCCTTCACGAAGTAGTCGCCCGGCTTCGGAATCTCCTCAACCCGACCGACCTGCAGCCACGTCTTCTTGAAGATGTGTTGCTTCTCGCGCTCGTAGTACTCCGGCGAAATGTACGGCTCGACCGGGATCGGACCGGAGCCGAGTTCGGGATACCGGCCGGTCAGCGTGCCTGCCGGCGCGGGGACTTCGGGGGACAGCAAGGTCGTGGACACGATAGCTTCACCTCAAAAACGAATGTCGTTTATTAATGAATAGTATTCTGTTTTGAAAAATTTTGATCGTCAAGTGTCTTTTGCTGATTTCGCGAAACAGGGGCATGTCCGCGCGAATCCGAACGGGAGCGATGTAATGAAACACGGGAAGCATGGGTTGATCGCGCAAGCCGCACACAGGCTGCTTTCAGCAGCAAGGCTTCACGGCGACGAAGATGGCGCAGATCGCGTCGGCCGCCGGCATGACCGCGGCGAATCTGTACGTGTACTTCGACTCGGAGCTCGCGATCCTCTATGAGGTGTATCGGTCTTTGCCGCGACATTCCAGGCGCCGACGCGAACTTCGCCAATGCGCTCATCGAAGCTCTCGCGCGACGGCAGCGTCCGACACGCACCGGCGTGGGCGTGGCGGCTTGATAGAATGCCCCGAACCGACCACCGCCCTTCCGATAGAGAGCCCTCAAGTGCCGCAAATCAAAAAAGCCGTCAAGCGGGAAGCCATTTTGACGGCCGCGTTCAACGCCTTCAGCGAAAAGGGTTATTCAGCCACGACAATGACCGAAATCGCCCGTCTCGCGGGCACCACGGTCGCCAATCTGTACGTCTACTTCGACTCCAAGCTCGTCATCCTTTATGAAATCTACGAGCCCTGGCTGATCGAGCAATTGCATCGGCTGCGCAGCGAAGTGGCGTTGCTCAACGGTCCGCGCAGGAAGATCGAGCGCATCCTGGCGGGCATCTGGGACGACATCCCGGCCGCCGACAACGCCTTCGCGAACTCGTTGATCGACGCACTCGCGAGCGCGCCCGCGGGTCTCGCGAAGCCGAACAATCTGCTCGTATCGGTCGAGAATTTCCTCACGCAGCTCCTCAAAGACGCGCTGCCCGCCGAGCGCGTCGCGGCCCTCGGCGGCGACCTGTTCGCTCACGTGATCTGGATGGCGTTCGACGGCTTCGTGATCAATCAGCGTATCGGCGATCACCGCGACATCCACCGCATCACCGCGCTCATGACCACGCTGCTATTGGGCGAGGCGCCGCGACATGACGTAAGCTGAGCAGGCGACGCGGCCTCGACCCAGGATTTTCCCGAACCACGCCTAAATTTATTTTGAAATCTTTGACGCCTCGAAAATAGAATGTCATTCTGTATTCGAGCGCAGACAACAGCTTCCGCCTGCGCCGGGCGGGCAAGCCGCACAAAGCGCGGATAGACACGTGATCCGCGCTTTCGGCCACGAGGTCATCCACGAGGGACTGGCATCGTGCTTGCCTGATCTTTCCGGTAGTTCGTTCGAAAAAGTCATCCCATGGCGGCCATCTCCGAAAGTCCTCTCGCACTCGCACTCGACCCGCCCGCGCGCACCACGCGCCGCGTGCTGGCCCTTTGTTTCCTTACGATCGTGACCGAAGGCTATGACATCGGCGTCATGGGCACTATCGTTCCGTCGATGCTCGCCGACCCGGTGTGGAAGCTCACGCCGATCGAAGTCGGCGCGATGAGTAGCGCGGCGCTGTTCGGCACGCTGTTCGGCTCGTATTTCATCAGCGTTCTGACCGACCTGATGGGCCGCAAACGTCTGCTGATTGCGTGCGTGGCGCTGTTCTCGCTGTCGATGCTGGGCGCGGCCGTTGCGCCCACGCCGTTCATTTTCAGCGTGATGCGCTTCATCGGTGGACTCGGCCTCGGCGGCGTCATTTCCGCGGCGGCGGCGCTCACGGTCGAATACTCGCCGGCGCCCAAGCGCAACCTCAATTTCGCCATCATGTATTCGGGCTACGCGATCGGAGCGTTGGTTTCCGCTGTGATCGGGATGGCGTTTCTCGCGTCGCATGGCTGGCGCTTCGTCGTCGCGGTAGGCGCGTTGCCGCTGCTCGCCCTTCCCGTGCTGATCAAGCTGCTGCCCGAGTCGCTCGCCTATCTGATGGCGAGCGGCAAGCGACGCGAGGCCGATGAGCTCGCGCAACGGCTCGGCCTGTCGATCGCGTCGCTCGACAGCATTCCCGTCGAGGCGGTGGCCAAGCCTTCGCTGCGCGTCGTGTTCGGCGAGGTGTTCTCGCACGGCAACTGGTGGTCGACGCTTTGTCTGTGGCTCGCGCAAGTCGCCGCGGTACTCGTGATCTACGGGCTTGGCACCTGGCTGCCGCAACTGATGCGCAAGCTCGGCTATGACCTCGGCTCGAGTCTGTCGTTTCTGGCGGTCTTCATGCTCTCCTCGGCGATCGGCGGCATTCTGATCGGCCGCGTCGGTGATCGGCTCGGCCCGCGCAAGACGATCGTCGGCGGCTACGTGATCGGCGCGCTCGCGATCTGCGGACTGACGGTGAGGGGCGGCGTGTTCACGAACTACGCGCTGGTGGCGCTCGCCGGGCTGGGCAGTATCGGGGTGGCGATGGTGCAGCTCGGCTATATCGCAAGCTTCTACCGGCCGTTCGCACGAGCGAGCGCGACGGGCTGGGCAGTCGGCATAGGCCGGATCGGCGCGATGGCGGGGCCGATGCTCGGCGCGTGGTTCGCCGCGTCGCATCTCGACGTGCGCCTGAATTTCATCGCCTTCGCCGCATCGGCCCTCGTCGCCGCGCTCGCCATCGCTCTGTGCAGGCCGCGCCACGCATGACACGCCGCAGAGCCGGTGCAAACCGGCCTGCGACCTGATCTCCTCCTCCTTCTTTTTTCCTACCTGCCATCGGCATGAGACCGTTACCTAATCCTTTCTCATCCGCAATCAGTATCCCTTATGTTTCGTTGAGTTGTCTGATGTTGTGCATGGGTGTGACAGCATCGTCCGCACATGCGCAAAGCAGCGTCACGCTGTACGGCAGCATCGATGAAGGCGTTGGCTACGTGACCAATGCGAAGGGAAGTTCGCAAGTCGTCATGGGGCCGATCAGCGTGCCCGACCAGTTCGGCTTCAAAGGCTCGGAAGATCTAGGGGGTGGATCGAAAGCCGTATTCCAGCTGGAGAACGGTTTCTTCTCGAATACGGGCGCTTTCGCCACTTCGGGCGTACTGTTCAGCCGCAAGGCCTTCGTCGGGCTTTCCGACAACCGTTGGGGCACGCTCACACTCGGCAGGCAGTGGGATCTGACCGACGATGTGCTTCTGCCCAACGCGAACGGCGCTGTCCAGTACAACTACTTGCTGTACCGCCCCGCCAACATCGACAACGATGCGGTCACCCCCGTGAACAACACTGTGAAGTACGCAAGCAATCCGTGGCATGGCGTGTCGGCGCGCGCGATGTACGGCTTCACCGATCCTTCGACGGGACAGGGCCGCTATGTAGGCGGCGCGCTCCTCTACAAGTCCTCGGCGCTGCAACTGGGCGCGGTATACAGCGACACCCGCAACAAGTCGTACGCCTTCAATACGTCGCTTGGCTACGCCAGTTTCCTCGGTCAGGACCTTACCGGCGGCACGCCATTCAAGGCGCGCAATACCGAGATCTTCGGTGTGGCCGGCACGTATATACCCAATCGCCAATGGGCGTTTCACGCTGTCGTCGATACGGTGAAAATTGCCAGCGATACGGATTCAACGCGTGCTACGACAACTGAGTTAGGCGTGGACTGGAACGTCACGCCATTCGACACCGTGCTGCTCGGCGGCTACCGCACGTGGTTCGACGGAAAGACCTACACGACCGCCGGTCTCTCGAACCTGTATCACCTTTCGGTGCGCACCATGCTCTACGCCGAGCTGACCTATCAGCACGCGGGTGGCGGCGCGCAAGCGGCGCTGCTCTCGTTGTCGCCGTCGTCGCGCAGCGATCAGGCGTCGGTGCGCATTGGCGTGCAGCACTTCTTCTGACTGAGCTTGCGACCGGTGCTTCGATCGACGACAGCAAGTCGCATATGGGTGCACCGGTAACGACCCAGGAGAACGGTCGCATCGCGATGCGACGGCACCGGCTTCCCGCGCACAGAGAAAATCGATCGGCGCTGCCGCCATCCCATCAACGATCCCGTCACGCCGGCGAGCTTTCGGTGTTCAGCTTTGACACCAAACCCGTCTTCTCGTCGTAGCGGTAGCCTTGTTTCTCGAGGTGAGCGTTGATCGTTTCGACGACCACTTGCTGCTGAATCTCCTTGCGCAGCAATTCATGCTCCGGCTTGATCTGGGCCAGTTCAGCGGCAAGCCGGCGGCTCAATGTCGCTTCACCTGCGCCACGGGCAAGGACGACGACCATTTTTTCATTCGCCTGAGCCAGTTGCTGCTTCAGTGCGTTCGAGTAGTCGGACCATTTCCTGACGGTCTCCCGCGCTTCGGCAATTGCGGCGGCATGCGCGTCCGCGTCGCGCGTCATCTGCGCCTTCAATGCCTCGAGCTGCTGAGAGTCGGCAGTCACCGGCGACGCCGACTCCAGGCCCGCGACGTTCTCGCTCGCCACCGCGCTTTCGGCCAGTTCGGCCGCGCGCTGCTGCTCCGCGTCGGCACGCTCCTGCGCCTCCGACAAGCTGGCCGACAGTCTCGCGATTTCGGAGGCGCCCGCGTCACGCTCATCGGTCAGGCCGGCGATCTGCGTCTGGACATTCTGCAATTCAAGTGCGGCGGCATTGCGTTCAGCCTGCGCGCCCGCGACCTCTTCCCGGCGGGCCGCGTGCGCTTCCTGCTCGGCCTGCAGCTCCGCGCGAATCGCTTCGAGCTCGCTTTGAAGACGAGCGACCGCTTCGGAATGCGCCGCTTCCAGCGCCGCACGCTCCGTTTCGTCGGCCGGCGTTTCGACGACTGACCCAGCCGACTCGTTCGCCACCTCGCCCTCGCCCGCGGCGTCGGTCTCCTCGTGCGAAACCGCTCGGCGCTCCGCGGCCAGTTCCGCGCTCTGCAGTTCCGCTTCGAGGAGCGAAACGCGCTCGGCAAGTTCCTGCGCGCGCTTCTCCGCCGCGTCGGTCCGTTGCACGGCGAGCGCAATGTCCTCTTCGAGCCCGGCTACCGCGTCGACTTTCTCCTCGTAGGCGCTCGTCATCTTATCCAGTTGGACTTGCAGCGCATCGAGTTCCTGGACGGTGGTTTGCAGTTCCGCAAGCGCGTCGTCGCGCTCGTCGCTGGCGTCCTCGACACGCTGGCGCATCGCGGCGAGGCGTCGCGCCACCGCGCGTTCAGCTTCATCCTGCGCTGAGCTCCACAGCCGGTCGAGCGCATCGCGCATGGTGTCGGTCACGGTTTCCGGCAACGCAGGACGTTCGACGACCTGCGGCACCCGCGGTGCGC
Organism: Paraburkholderia sp. UCT2; assembly: GCF_014397665.1. Classification (NCBI taxonomy): domain Bacteria; kingdom Pseudomonadati; phylum Pseudomonadota; class Betaproteobacteria; order Burkholderiales; family Burkholderiaceae; genus Paraburkholderia; species Paraburkholderia sp. UCT2. The sequence continues at coordinate 12,658 of NZ_VZQO01000004.1, read as the reverse complement.
GCGTTTCACGCCACTTGCGCAATGCCGCTGCCACCGCGACCACCGAGCCTGTATGGACTTCGGACCAGATGGCTACCGGAGACACCTTCTCGCCCTCCTCGGCCATCCGGTTTGCGATTTCAGCGACGAGTTCGTCCGTGATCGTAATGTTGCTTGACATGCCTGCCTCGACAAAGTGCACGTGGTGACGAATACCGTTTCGTCGTTCGGGAGGCGGCCCCGCGCTGGGACTCGCCTCGCATACCTACGAATTGTCGAGTACTTCCCCGGCGGTCAATCGTTCGAAAAGCCGAGGTTACGGGGAGGTATTCATCGGATTGCGCCACCAAAGGTCCGGCACACATGCATTCAGAGCTTCCCGGCGATCCGATCCGCGTGATACGACGACCGCACGAGCGGCCCCGACACCACTTCGATGAACCCCATCTTCAAACCTTCGTCGCGTAGCATGTCGAACGTCGCGGGCGGCACGTATCGCCGCACCGCCATGTGAAACCGCGACGGCGCGAGATACTGGCCGATCGTCAGCACGTCGACGTCGTGGGCACGCAGATCGCGCATCGTCGCGAGCAGTTCGCTGTCGGTCTCGCCGAGCCCGGCCATCAGGCCGGATTTGGTCAACCCCGCCGCGTTCTGGCGTTTCGCGCGCGATAGCAGTTCGAGCGAACCGAGGTAGTCCGCGCCGGCCCGTGCCGCCCGATACAGCGACGGCACCGTTTCGATGTTGTGATTAAAAACGTCTGGCCACGCCTCGGACAGAGCATCGAGCGCGCGGTCGATTCGCCCGCGAAAATCCGGCGTCAGGATTTCCACGCGAATGCCCGGCACGCGCTCGCGCACGAGCGCAATACAACGCGCGAAGTGCGCGGCGCCGCCGTCGCGCAGATCGTCGCGGTCCACCGATGTAATCACGACGTAGCGCAGCCCGAGCGCCGCGACGGCGTCGGCAAGCCGCGCGGGCTCGTCGTCGTCGAGCGCTTGCGGCCGTCCGTGCGCGACGTCGCAGAACGCACAGCGCCGCGTGCAGATCCCTCCCATGATCATGAATGTCGCGGTGCGCTGCGCGAAACACTCGCCGATGTTCGGACACATCGCCTCCTCGCAGACCGAATGCAAGCTGTGCTCGCGCAGCACCGCCGCCATGCCCGCGACGGTTTCGCTCATCATCGGCCGCGCGTGCAGCCAGGGCGGCTTCGGCAATACGGTCGAATGGTCCGCCGGCACGATCTTCACCGGAATGCGGGCGAGCTTGTCGCGGTTGCGCTTGCCATGCTGGCCAAGCGCCGTGAGGCTGTCGGTATGAGGAGCGGCGTCCATCGCGGTTATCCGAAGAACTCGTTGAGCAGGCGGTTCACCTCCGATGCAGCCTCCATCTGCACCATGTGTCCTTTGCCGTCGATCACATGCACACGCACCTGAGCGGGCAGCCCCTGCGCGTGCGCGGCCGGAATGATCTGGTCCTGCGCGCCCCAGATCACCAGCGTGCGCGGCGCGAGCGTGTCGAGCCGCTCGCGATAGACGCGGCTTTGCACCCCGCCTTCGAACGCGGACGCGGCAATCTTGCGCAGCGCGTCGTTCACGCCTTCGAGCCGCTTGTACTTGACGATGTCTTCGATCAGTTGCCGCGTGACCAGCGACCCGTCGGCAAAAAGCTTCACCAGATGCGGCTTCAGCGCGTTGCGGCTGCTGCCCTCGACGAAACCTTCGATGTACTCGCGATTGATCTCGTCGCCGAGCCCCGCGCCCGCGATCAATGCCAGCGACGCGACGCGTTCGGGCGCCTTCGCGGCGACCGTCATCGACACGGCGCCACCCATCGAATGGCCGACCATATGCGCGCGCTCGATGCCCCGGTCGTCGAGAAACGCGATTACGCTGTCGGCCAGTTCGTCGAGGCTGCCCGTGTCGACCGCCTTGCCCGACTCGCCATGCCCCGGCAGATCGAGCGCCCACACGGCGCGATGCGCGGCGAGATCCGCGTGATTGAAGAGCCAGTTGTTCAGATCGCCGCCGAAACCGTGGATCAGCACCGCGGGCGTGCCGCCGTCGCCGATCTTCAGGTAACGCACGGTGCGCCCGCCGATCTGCGCCTTTTGCGGCTGCGGTCCCGCCTCCGCCGTGTCCGCGGTGGCCGGCACGAAGTCGCGCTGGAACGCCTCGACCGCCGCATCGATGTCGGCCTCGGAGCTCGCTTCGTCGGCGACGACGCCGAGCAGCGCGCCGATCGGCAGCGTGTCGCCCTGCTGCGCAATCTGCCTGCGCAGCGTGCCGTCGAAAGCGCACTCGACGCCCGACGAAATCTTGTCGGTCTCGACATCGAGTATCTCGTCGCCCTTCGCGACTTTTTCGCCGACCTCCTTCAGCCAGCCGTTGACCTGTCCCTGCTCCATCGACAGCCCCCACTTGGGCATCGTGATCATGTGAATCGGCATTGCTCAGCTCCTTACTTTCCGCACGGCCGCGGCGATGTTCTCGGCCGACGGGATATACAGATCTTCGAGTACGCCTGCGAAAGGCGCGGGCGTATGCGGCGCGGTCACGAGTTCGATTGGCGCCTTCAGCGAATGGAACGCGCGCTGCGCGACCAGCGCGGCGATATCGGTCGCGATCGAGCAGCGCGGATTCGCCTCGTCGACCACGACGACACGCCCGGTGCGCTCGGCGCTTTCCAGGATCGTTTCCTCGTCGAGCGGGGAGGTCGTGCGCAAATCGATCACCTCGACCTGGATGCCCTCTTTCGCGAGCTTTTCGGCGGCATCCGTCGCGTGGTGAACCATCCGGCCATAGGTCACGATCGTCGCGTCGTCGCCTTCGCGCACCACGTTCGCTTCGCCGAACGGAATCGCATACGACTCTTCCGGCACGTCGCCCTCGCGGCCATACAGCAGCTTGTGCTCGCAGAAGATGACCGGGTCGTTGTCGCGAATCGCCTGGATCAACAGACCCTTCGCGTCGTACGGCGTCGAGGGGCACACCACTTTCAGGCCGGGGATATGGGTGAACATCGACGTCAGCATCTGCGAGTGCTGCGCGGCCGCGCGCAGGCCGGCGCCCTGCATCGTGCGAATCACGACTGGCGTCAGCGCCTTGCCGCCGAACATATAGCGAAACTTCGCGGCCTGATTGAAGATCTGGTCGAAGCACACGCCCATGAAATCGATGAACATCAGCTCGGCGACCGGCCGCATGCCGCATGCGGCCGCGCCGACCGCGGCGCCGATGAAGCCGCCTTCGGACAGCGGCGTGTCGAGCACGCGCCCCGGATACTTGTGAAAGAGCCCTTTCGTCACGCCGAGCACACCGCCCCACGCATCCTGTTCGCCTGGGGACCCGGCGCCACCCGCGTTGTCCTCACCCATCACGATGACGGTTTCGTCGCGCGCCATCTCCTGGCTCAGCGCTTCGTTGATCGCCTGAGAAAACGTGATCTTCCTTGCCATGACTGTCTCCTGTCGATCGGAGTTAGCGCTTTAGCTGTCGAACAGAGTTGGCGCTTTAGCGCTTACTCTGGTCCCATGCAACGCACTTATTCCGATCCCATGTAAAGCTGAAGATTGAATGGTTTCGCGCCGCGGGTTACGGATAGGACACGTAGACGTCGGTCAGCAGGTCGGCGGCCGTCGGCAGAGGCGCGGCCTTCGCTTCGGTCACCGCGCCGTCGATCAGTTGCTTCACCTTGGCATCGATGCCGCGCAGTTCGTCCGCGCTGAGCATTTCGGCGCGCACCACGCGCTCCTCGAAACGCTTCAGGCAGTCTTTTTCGTCGCGCAGCTTCTGCACTTCGCCGGGCGCGCGATACGTTTGCGCATCGCCCTCGAAGTGACCGAAATAGCGCGACAGCTTCACTTCGACGAGCGTCGGGCCACCGCCGCCGCGCGCCCGCTCGATCGCGGCGCCGAGCGCCTCGTGCACCGCGAAGAAATCGAAGCCGTCGACGATCACGCCGGGCATGCCAAAGCCGCTCGCGCGGTCGGCGATGTTGTCGGCCGCGACCGACCACGTCGACGAGGTCGCCTCCGCATAGCCGTTGTTCTCCGCGACGAAGATCGCCGGCAGGCGCCAGACGGAAGCGAGATTCATCGATTCGAAGATCACGCCCTGGTTCGACGCACCGTCGCCGAAGAAGCACACGCCGACGCCGCCGGTCTTCCTGAGCTTCGCGGCGAGTGCGGCGCCGCACACGAGCGGACCGCCCGCGCCGACGATCCCGTTGGCGCCGAGCATCCCTTTCGACAGATCGGCGATATGCATCGAGCCGCCCTTGCCGCGGCACACGCCGGTGCTGCGGCCGTAGATTTCGGCCATCATGCCGGGCACGTCGACGCCCTTCGCGATGCAGTGGCCATGACCACGGTGTGTGGTGGCGACATAGTCCGCGTCGTTCAGATGCATCATCGTGCCGACCGCCGACGCTTCCTCGCCGGCATACAGATGCACGAAGCCGGGTATCTCGCCGGTGGCGAATTCGACGTGCAGGCGCTCCTCGAACTCGCGGATCGTGCGCATCATCCGGTACGCTTCCAGCAGCTTTTCCTTGCTCAACTGCGTCGATACAGACATGGTGTGTCTCCAGGGAATGATCTCGATGGTCACTGCTACTTCAGCCAGCTGTGCTTCAGGCGTTCGCTTCCTCCTGAGTTGATTACCTCCGACGCGCCGCCGCTTCGCGCATCAACTGCCGCGACGCGCAATAGCGCAGCGTGCGGCCGACATCGACGGTGAGCGGTCCCGCCCAGTCGAGCGCGATCTCGTAGCGGTCGTCGCGTTCGAGCTCGATCTCGCGCTCGCCGTCGAAGGCGAGCGTCCCTTGTTCGGTATGCAGCGGCGTCCAGCAGCCCGCTTCGAAGCGCTCGCAGGTGCGCATCGTCACCCGATCGACACGGCCCGGCGCGAGCGGCGCGAAGATCGGCACGCCGGATTCGCCCGCGCGCGCGAACGTCAGATGCAGCCCGTACGGCGCGCCGCGCTCGACCGGCGCCCACGCCCCGCCGATCGACGACAGGCCGATACCATCCGGCGCCGCGAAGGTCAGAAACAGCGCTTCGATATCAGCCGGCTCGCAGACGGCTCGCGCACCGACGAAACGCTGCCGGCTCACGCACACATCGACCAGCGCGATTTCCTCGCGCCCCTTGTTCGGGCCCGCGACGCAACGGACCACGAGACGCTTGTTGCGCGTCAGCGCGACCTCGAGCGGCACGAGCCCCGAAGCGGCGAGCGCGCCCGCGAGGCCCGCCACCGTCGCTTCGCGCATGTCCGGAAACGCGTTGTTGGTACCCGTCGACAGCGTCAGCAGCGGCACCTCGCCGCAATGCGCGGCAACCGCGCGATGCGTGCCGTCGCCGCCGAGCACCGCGATCAGATCGACACCCAACCCGACCATCCGCGCGACACCCGCATGGGTGTCGGCCGCGCTGTCCGTGATCGGCAGTTCGAGAAATTCGACGGTCGGCCAAGGCTGCGGCTCGGCCACGGCCGCGTGCGTTTCAAGCGCACGCAGTACCAGTGCAGCGACACCGGTCCGGTCGCGCAAGGTCAGCACGCGAGCGACGCCGAGCTTGCCGAGGCCCGCGAGCAGGCGCACAACCATGTTCGCCTTCTCGGCGGTCGGAAACACCGAAGCGTGCGTGGTGAGGCGTCGAATATCACGGCCCGATGCCGGGTTCGCGATCACGCCGACGGTGATGGGTGATGACACTGGCTTGTCTCCTGTGCGCGAGTAGCGAAGCGGACTTGCTGTGATGAAGCGCGCTTGCTTTCGCGTTTGCTTGTCTGCCAGCGATACTGCAAAGGTCGGGCCAATTGCTTGCGCGCCGTGCGCACGCGCCGGAAGCGCCGTATTCACGGGGTGGACGCGGAGGTCGAACGTTCGCGGCCGCTTTCATCAGACCTGCGCCGCGCGGTTCACTGTGTCTCACGGGCCCGTCCCGCGACGCGGTGCGCGGCTCACAGCACGTCGCGGCGCTTGCACGGTACCGCGCCAGACAAGGGTTTGCTCGATGCGACCAGCGTCTCACTCATCTCTGAGACGTTCGTCTCACGCCCCTGACGTGCTGCGCCGCAATGTGATCGCCCAGTGTGGATGTGCTACAAGACAGGGACGCGCCCTACTCGGTGTCGCTCGCCTGGAGCCGGCCATGCCCTATGTTTCTCAAACGCAGCACGTCGATCGCGTACGCGGGGCCATCGAAGGACGCTTGCCGGCCCCTGCCAATTCGTCGCGCCTCGTGTCGTCGTGGCAGCGTTCGTACGAGCAGTACCGGCTCGACCCCAGTTCGGTGATCGGCCCGCGCGTGCTGACGTCCGCCGAACTGCGCGAAGTCCAGGGCAAGGAGGAAGCCTTTCTGCGCGCCTCGGGCCAGTGCCTGACGCGGCTGCACGAAATGATTCGTGTCGCCGACTATTGCGTGATGCTGTCCGACGCGCACGGCGTCACGATCGACTATCGGATCGACCGCGACCGGCGCAACGATTTCAAGCATGCGGGGCTGTATATCGGCTCGTGCTGGTCCGAGCGCGAAGAAGGCACCTGCGGCATCGCGAACGTACTCACCGATCTCGCGCCGATCACCGTGCACAAGACCGATCACTTCCGGGCCGCGTTCACGACGCTCACGTGCAGCGCTTCGCCGATCTTCGCGCCGACCGGCGAATTGATCGGCGTGCTCGATGCATCGGCGATTCGATCGCCCGACAACCGCGACAGCCAGGGGCTGGTTTTTCAGCTGGTGCGGCAAAGCGCGAGTTTGATCGAGGATGGCTACTTTCTGAATCAGACCGCGCAGCACTGGATCCTGTTCGGCCATCAAAGCCGCCATTTCGTCGAAGCGCAGCCCGAAGCACTGATCGCATTCGACGAATGCGGCAACATCGCCGCCGCGAACCGCAAGGCGCACGAGAGCATCGCGGGGCTCGACGGGCCGCGTCACATCGACGAGATATTCGACACGTCCGAGGTCCGTCTTCACGACGTCGCGCGCACCGACATGATCGTGGCGCTGCGGCTGCGCGCGACCGGCGCGATGCTGTATGCCCGCATTCGCGCGCCGATGAGACGCGCGGCTCGCCCGCTCCTCGCGACACGGCCGGCCGATCCGCATGCGGACGGCAGCATCGGCGCGATGAGCCGCTTTCTGCACAGCTCGGACGAACGGATCGCGCGCAACGCGCAAGTCGCATTGCGGATCGCCGGCAAGCGGCTCCCGGTTCTGCTGCTCGGCGAAACCGGCGTCGGCAAGGAGGTGTTCGCGCGCGCGGTGCACGACTCGGGTTCGCGGCGCACGCGGCCGTTCGTCGCCGTGAATTGCGGCGCGATTCCGGAGCCGCTGATCGAGAGCGAGCTGTTCGGTTATGCGCCTGGCGCGTTCACCGGCGCGCGCAGTCGCGGCGCGCGCGGCAAGATCGCCCTAGCGCATGGCGGCACGCTGTTTCTCGACGAAATCGGCGACATGCCGCTCGGCCTGCAGACACGCCTGCTGCGTGTACTCGCCGAGGGCGAAGTGGTGCCGCTTGGCGGCGATACGCCGGTGCGCGTCGATATCGACGTGATCTGCGCGACGCACCGCGATCCGATGCAGATGGTCGAAGCTGGATCGTTCCGCGAAGATCTCTACTATCGCCTGAGCGGCGCGACGCTGCGGATACCGCCGCTGCGCGAGCGCGCCGATATCCGCGATGTGATCGATACGGTGTTCAACGAGGAAGCACAAGCGGCCACGCATGTGCTGATGCTCGATCCGCAATTCGCCGGGCGTCTTGCCGCTTTTTCCTGGCCCGGCAACATCCGGCAACTGCGCAACGTGCTGCGCTATGCGTGCGCGGTCTGCGATTCGGCTCGCGTCGAGTTGCGGCACGTGTCGCCGGACTTCGCGGCGCAACTCGCGCCCGCCGTCACGCCGGCGCTCGCGGCGAACTCCACGTCGCCGGCCAGCGCCGACGACGAGCGGGCACGGATCGTCGCGGCACTCACGCGTTGCCAGTGGCGGCCTAACGCCGCCGCGCTGGCATTAGGCATATCGCGCGCGACGCTGTACCGGCGCATCGCGCGGCTGGGCATCGTCGGGCCGCATCGCACATAAGCGGCATCGCGATCGCCCGTCTGAGTCTGCCGCTGTGCAGACAGCGTCCGATTCCCACGCCCTCACCCGCAGAGTGAAATCTTTTCGCAGTTCGTCCATCGCGAGCGAAAAGATTTTATTTCGGCACAACCCTGCTCCCACGCGCAGTTTGTGCCGACAGACAGGCATGACTTGCCGGACTCAGTGATCGGTCGCAACGAGAGACCACCCACGACCGCGCATCGAATGTCCTGAACGGCTCACGCGACGCACTCGCGACCCGAAGGACTCCCCAACTTCTCTCCGGATTCCTTGCGGGCCGCCTCGCGGCAGCTCGCGCTATTGTCATGATTGCGCGACGTCAATTTCTTGGTTGTCTCACTGCGCTCGGCGGAAGCGTCGTATTGAGCGCGTGCGGCGGTGGTGGTGGTAGTGGTGGTGATAGCGGTACTGCGGATGCCGGCGGCTCTTCCACGGGCAATTCCACGAACCCGTCGAGCACGACGGCGGCACCCTCTACGGGCACGGCAACCTCCGGTATCGCGACCTCGACGGGCACGACCAGTTCCGGTACTACGACTTCGACTAGCGGCTCGACGACGGTGGCGAACGGCTCGTCGCCGACCGCCTCGACTGGAACGGCGTCCACCGGTACCTCCGGCTCGACCTCGGGCGACAGTTCTGGCGCTCCATCGGACCCGAACTCGGGGTCACCCGGCAACGCTTCGAACGCTTCGCCACAGAACACGACCATCCCCCCGGCGACGGTGATTATCGACAGTCAGAACGCGTCATGGACCCTGGTCGGCGGATCTGTCTACAGGAACGGTGTCGCGGCGGGCAATACCTACAACGTCTCGTTGATACTCTGGTACGGGGGTACGATCTATCACGAGGGAACCGGCGGCCAATTTTACGGATGGAATGGTTCGGGATGGCAGTCGTGCAATGACCCACGTTTGGGCGGCACCTCCGTCGACGGCACCATGATCCCGCCCGCGTCGTATCTGATCGACAAGGTCGGCGCGATATGGACCGTCGTGAACGGTGTCGTGTACCGCAATCGAAGTGCCGTCGGCACGATGTCGAATGCGGCGCTTCTGCTGTGGTACGGCGGCAAGTTCTGGGCACAATCGACCGGCGGTCAGTTCTACGTGTGCGCCGATGCGGATGAATGGTTGCCGTGCAACGATCCGCGCATCGCGACCGCGGCGCCGGCCGGCTCGTTTCACGGTATCAACGGGCATTACGATTATTTGTATTCGACGTCGCAACTCGTGTCGATCATGCAAGCCCTGGGCTGCTCGACGTACCGGCTCAGCTGTACCGACTACGCACCGCAACTCGCCGCGGTCGTGGCGTTGGCACAAACATTCCAGCCAGCGGGCTTGACCCTTTTCGTGCTGATCGATGCCGGCATCTACGACGGTAACGGCAACCTGTTCACGAGCGAATCGGCGGCCTATACACGCGGCTTCAATTGCGCGGTAACTGTCGCGACGGCGTTGCAACCCCACGGCGTGACCCTGTATGAATGCGGCAACGAACTGACGCGCGCGAACGGGATCATTCTCGACCCCACCAACGCAGGAACGAGCGTCGTCGACTTCAACAATGCGAACTGGCCGCTGATGCGCGGCGTGATGCGCGGCATGATCGACGGGGTCAAGTCGGTGCAGGCGGATGCTAAATGCGGCGTCAACTTTTGCGTCGCGGACACCGGCGCATCCGACGCTCTGTGGGATGGCAAGCAGCCCGATGGCACGAGCGGCCATCCGACCGTCAGGTGGGACTTGACTACGTGGCACAACTACGAGGTGTACGGCGACATCTTCGATATCGGCTCCGACGGGTCCGGCCCCGGCTTCGATTTGCCCACCTATTGCAAGGCCCGATATGGCGTCCCCTTCGTGATCTCGGAATGGAACACAGGACCGGAGAAGACCGAGGCGTACCGGGCCAACTACATCACGTCGCGCCTGCTCACTTACTATCAGGCCAGAAAGACGAAGAACATTCAATCGGCGATGTACTACGAGCTCGATAGCGGGGACGCAACCTACGGTCTGGTGATCAACGGCACGGCGCTTACGCTTCCGTACAATGCGTTCGCGAGTTTTGTCGCGAGCCACCCCGATAGCTGAGCGTCCGCACTCGCTGAGTCCGCGCGCTGCCTACGGTCGATCCGACCTGCGTGAGACGTTGACGGATAGCCCGTCCCGGCCGAGACCGCGATAGGTCTCGTAGCCCGGGGCGACGAGTTGCGAGTCCGGCGACCTCTGTTGCAACGCGGCTGTGTCCGTGCATCACGTTACGCCCACAGCCGCATCGCTGCAGCGCACGATTCGTGCAATCAGAAGATCAGAACTGGTGTCGCAGTCCCACGGTGACCGCGACCTGCGTGCCCGTCGACGATGGCGAGAGGGTATTGATCATCGCATCTGCGAGCACGGAATCCGCCGGCGCGCCATGAACATGCTGATACACGCCTTCCAGGTACACGTCGGTACGCTTGCTCAACGAATAGTCGGTCTGCAGCATGACCGAATTCCATTTTGGAGAGGCTTTCGTGGCCCCCTGGTTGTAAGCACCGTCAGTGAACGTATAGGCACCGGATACGCTCCACGCAGACGTCACCGAGTAGTGTGCGTTCACCTCGTAATTGTCCAATCGCAGATTACCGCCAAGCGGCAGATAGCTGCCGAGGCCCAGCGAGATGATGCCCGCCATGTCGTCGATCTGAGTATGGCTCCACACGAATCCGACAGTTGCGGGGCCGAACGTGTAATTGCCGCCGGCGCCCCAGATACGCTGGCGCTCCGCGATGAAGTTCGCGCTGCCGTCGCCCTGCGCAATTGCCCCATTCGGATTCGTGCCCGATACGCCGCCGCCTGCGTTATTGAACTGCAGGTACCCGCCAGCAAGATTCACCGGGCCCTGCGCATAACCTACGCTAAAGCCGTACGCGCGATTGTCAGCGAATCCTCCCGCCTTGTTGCTGAACGAATACATGCCTTCGAACGTCACGCCGGCATAGGTCGGGCTCACATACTTGACCGAGTTGTTGACGACCACCGAATCAGCCGCCAGGTTGTCGTTCTCGAACGGGTGTGCGGCGAGGTTGCCACCCCACGTGTTGCTCCCCGCGGTGATCGGTCCGAGCTGGTCGTTCAGCACATCGAACTGGCGGCCCAACGTCACGGTGCCGAGATTGTCGCTTTGCAACCCGACCCAGGCCTGAGAACCGAAGGCGTCACCCGGAAACGCCTGGCTACCGTTGTTTAGATTGAAGCCCTGCTCGAGTTTGAAGATCGTACGAACACCACCTCCCAGATCTTCAGTACCCTTGAGGCCAAACACCGTATTCTGCGTGGAGCTGGTCGCCATTTGCCAATTGCTATGACCGGCCTGGTTGTTGGTATAGATGAGTCCCGTGTCGATAAGACCGTACAGGGTCACGCTGTTTTGCGCATACGCGGAAACCGAAAATGCGCCGAGGACTCCGATTGCCAGCAAGGCTTTTTTCATGTCTTTATGCCCCATTTGCGATTACAGAAAAATAGAACAGCTCCTTTTTTAATTGGAGTTCCATCCCGGCACATTCCACCTGGGATGGTCAACTCGCACCGATCTGCTTCTAAATCGAAATGCGCTTTCCAAGCGCATCAAACAAGCAGAATGGCCACTAGCTGACCGGCGGTCGCAATCACAATCGCCAGATCAACCGGATTGGCCAGAAGAAATCCGAGAAAATCTGAATCGACGGCGCGCGCGCGCCACATCCCGACAAAGCCGACCGACAGAATCAGCCCGAATAAAAAGTCGAATCCGAATCCTGCGGCGAGCCATCTGTTATGCCTGACGACATGTTCGGCGAATGCGAACATTGCCAAAAAGGCGATTTGCGAGATGAGAACAACCAGTACGACAACATGCTGCTGATTATTCTTTTTCATCGGCTGGCGGAAATCCGGTTGCTCGAACCCGGCACGACCTCCTCGCTCGTCTGGCCGAACTTCGGCAGTACGGGCGCGTACCTGGCAGACACCCGTATGCTCTCAAGTACGAAGGGTGCTCCGACTTCTGTCGCGGCCTGGCCGCTGTAAGCGCCAGGCCCCAACCCAAGGCACGCAGGCGCCCTGCCCCGCATGGGCAGCGATGCCGGCAGGTACGCGGCACCCCAAAGGAGGGGCGGTGACCGTCGTACCCGCTCCATCCGCGGCGCGACCGTTATTCGACCGCCTCGCCATGCAGCACCAGGTCCAGTCCTTCGCGCTCTTCTTCCTCGGCGACACGCAACCCCATCACTGCGTCGATTGCCTTGAGCAGAACAAACGAGACCACCCCGCTGTAGATCAGCGTCGTCGCGACACCCTTCAGTTGCAGCATCACGTCACCGTCCGCGCCGCCGATGTCCTTGACCGCGAACACGCCGGTCAGCAGCGCACCGACGATCCCGCCGATGCAGTGCACTCCGAACGCGTCGAGCGAATCGTCGTACCCGAACTTGTGCTTGAGCCACGTGGCCGCCCAGAAGCAGACCACACCCGCGACGATACCGATCACGAGCGCGCCGACCGTGCCGACGAAGCCCGACGCCG